>CAZPZL010000105.1:0-8071 GCA_964590925.1 uncultured Granulicella sp. | reverse complement strand
TTCTGGAATCCATCCGCCTCATCAACCAGCGCTGATCTTCCCCCATGGGTTCGTCGTTCTGGCGCAGCCTATGAAGTCGTCATTCTGGCGCAGCCAGAATCTCTGTATTTGTCTTTCGACACACAATCCGCGATAGCATCAATTCGTGCCTCCCACGCCCATCTCCTACTGGATCGGTTTCCATCTGGCCCTCCTGCTGCTGCTCGCCGTAGAGCGGCTCTACGCTCGCCGCCGGTTGCGCCTCGACTGCTGGCCCCACCGTACGGCACTCGCCGCCGCCGTCCTCTGGATCGCAGCGGCCCTGGCATTCGCCGTCTTCATCCACCACTCCCTCGGCCCCGCGGCCTCGGCGCAGTATATCGCCGGCTACATGATCGAAGAGTCGCTCTCCATCGACAACCTCTTCGTCTTTCTGCTTCTCTTCCGCCTCTTCCAGATTGCCCCCGCCCACCAGCCCAAGGTCCTCTTCTGGGGAGTCGCCGGCGCCATCTGTCTGCGCGGCCTCTTCATCGCCAGCGGCCTCGCCCTGCTGGTCCACTTCGAGTGGGTCACTTACCTCTTTGCTCTGATCCTGCTGGTCGCCTCCGTCCGCCTGCTCTTGCCCCAAGAGACTCCCGCCCCCCGCTGGCTCCTCTGGCTCACCCGACTGCATCCGGTCAGCGCGCGGCAGGATCGCTTCGTTGTGCGCGAGGATGGTCGCATCATGGCCACACTTCTTCTACTTGCGCTGGTCGCCATCGAACTCTCCGACGTGGTATTTGCGCTCGACTCAATCCCCGCCGTTCTCTCCATTACGCGCCAGCCGTTCCTCGCCTATACATCGAACATTCTCGCAGTCATGGGGCTGCGTTCGCTCTATACTCTGCTGATCGGCGCGCTCAGCCGCCTGCGCTTCCTGCACTACGGACTGGCGGCGGTGCTAGCCTTTGCTGCGGTCAAGATGCTGGCCTCGCGCTGGATCGAGATCGGCCCCGCGGCCTCGCTCGCCGTCATCCTATCCCTGCTCACCCTTACTCTGGCCGCATCGCTCTGCGCTCCGACTAGAGCGGTTTAGGCATTGCTGTATACCAATTTGTTTGTCATTCCGCAGCTTTATAGTTTGTCATTCTGCAGCGCAACGGAGGAATCTGCTTTATGCTCGCTTTACCGCGGTGATCTAGACCATTACCGAAAACACCCCAAAGAGCTTCTTATATCTGGATCGCTATCCAGTAGCCGATGAGGGCGAGGACAAGGCAGGCAACCGCAAAGGTGTACTTCTGCCTGCGAAAATAGCGCTCTCGACCAGCGGTCATGCGCGGGACCAGCGGGAATCCGAGCGCCAGACCGCTAAGGAAGCCTCCGAGGTGGGCTGAGTTATCGATGCGGATGCCGACGTTGACAATAATCGTACTCAACCCAATGACTAAATTGATGAGAGCGAACTTGACCACACTGCTGCGCAGCTTTCGCAGATCCTCCCACGGGAAAGGCAGCTTGCGATTGCTGAGCAGGATGATGAGGATGCCGGCGATGCCGAAGACCGCGCCCGAGGCTCCCGCACCAACCTGCTGCAGCGACCCTATATCGCGGAAGAGCAGAAAATGGTATACGTTCCAGCCCAAGCTCAGCAGGTTGCCAGCAATTCCGGTCAAAAAGTAGACCGCAACCATGCCATAGGGGCCGATCAGCGGCTCGCCCAGAATTCCCAGGTTCCACAAGCACCACATGTTGGTAGCCAGATGGATCAACCCGACGTGCACGAAGGTCGCCGTCAGCAGACGATACCACTGGCCATGCAGCACAAACCACGTTTGATTTGCACCGTAGTGTAGTAGATTGTTCTCGCTCGGCAGATTTGCATTGACGCCGTGGGTAATCATCCACAAATAGACAGCGATGTTGACGCCCAGCAGCAGATAGGTGCCGGGAGCCGAGCGCGGGTCCCAGACACTGTACTCGCGGTGGTGACGCTGCTCGGCGGGGGTGTAGGCCTCGGCTGGAGCTGTCTGGCCATCGGGTGGCAGAACCTCGCCCTCGAAATGGGATTGCGTGGTAGTCATACGCTTCTTCTACGCTATCGCATTTCCACCGTTCGCGGAGGATGAGAGAAAATAACGTTAACGATGAGGATCAGGCGGCGCTTTTGGTGATGAGTTCGCGGATGTGCGGCGGAATGCGCTGGATAGCATCGGCGACCAAGCCAGGAATGGGCGTCGAGATGCTCACCAGAATCCAGAGCAAAATCGAGATGGCCAGACCGGCAATGGCAGTTGCCTCCAGTGAGATGGCAATCGGCGTGTGGTACAGATGGGCGTGTAAAGTGTTTCCCAAATGTGCGATTGTCTCGATGCGGTGCAGGACCATTGCGGCCAGCAGGAAGGCCAGAATCGACAGCGAACTGACCGAGATCAGCAGAACGTCTATGGTACGCGCCAGATGCTGACGATGGCGACACTGCGCACACTCCGAGAGATGATGATCGTAATCGGTGCGCATGGCGGGCGAGAGACCCGAGATGTCGTATCGCCAACCAGCTAGAATGTCGCCTATAACCGGATCAGTACAGCGCTGAACACTTATACGACCCGATCTGGTAATACGTGTGGCGAAATTATCCATAGTCTTATAGACATAATTCTAATTGATTTGGTAGTAAAAGATACGGGAAAAATAAAATTGGCACCAAATTTGTCAGATGGGTTTCTATTTTTGGAGACGGCTCATTAGGGCAATCTGACAGAAATTAAAGGACTTCAATAGGCGATCTACAGACAGATGGGAGCCAGCGGTGTGGACTGCTGAGCCAGCAAAACGCGGTTGCCGATCAGAGAGCCGCGATCATGTAGCGCCTGTTCAGCTGAGAGCAGTGCCAGTTCCGGAGCGTTGTTCGCCTCCGAGAGATGGCCGAGGACAATGGTGGCGGCGGCTCCATCGTAGTCGCCGGCAAGGAACTGGGCAGTGGCGTCGTTCGAGAGATGCCCCACACGGCTAAGAACACGCTGCTTGACCGCCCAGGGATAGGGGCCGTCCTTGAGCATATCAAGGTCGTGATTGGATTCCAGCAGGAGAACGTCGATACCGCGGAGCGCGGACTTGACATTGGGCGGCAGGTATCCAAGATCGGTGGCGATGGCCATGCGAACAGATTCGGCTGCGCAATGAAAGACGAAGCCGCAGGGGTCGGCGGCATCGTGCGGTGTTGTGAATGGCGAGACCGTGAGGTCGCCGACGGAGAACTTCGTTCCCGGCTGGAAGTACTCTACCACTGGGAGAAAAGTTGGGTCGCGCCTGGTTGCGGCAACGGACGAGTCTTCTACCTCTGGGTCGGGATCGGTACCCCCCTCGGCGGCGGCAATGTCGAGGTCAGCGCGGGCCTGCTTCTCGTGCTGGACGCGCTCGATCCACTGGGCATACGTCATACTGGTACGGGGAGTCATCTGGCGAACCCACGCGCGGTGGGTCGGCTCGGTGAAGTACACCGGAATACCCAGCTTGCGCGCCAGCACCGAGAGCCCAGAGACATGGTCCGTATGCTCATGCGTTATGAGGATCGCGTCCAGCGCGGCTGGGTCTTCCTCAACCAGTGCCATGCGCCGAAGCAGCTCGCGGCAAGAGAGCCCTGCATCGACCAGAAGCCGCGTACTCCGGCTGGCGACAATCGTCGCGTTGCCCTTCGAGCCGGAGGCTAGAACCGTCATGCGCATACATCTCAAGATACGCCAATCTGGTGTGAATTTATGCGTGGAACAAATCTCGTCTTGCGCATACCAGTGCCCTCGTTACTGACACTGACCCGATCGCAACAGGAACTTGCCCAACCAATGATATGTCCGCACTTGCTTTCACTCGCGACTTGAGCGCGTAGAGTGGTAGCTTGGTTGTGGCCGCACACTTATGCGCATTCTCGTTCTCAATCCCGGTTCGTCATCAATCAAGTTCGCTCTCTACGCGACGGCTGAAGACACGTACTCGAAGGGTGAGGACGAGTTTCGCTCGTTATATGACGGCGAGCTGGGCGGCATCGGCGGGCGTGCGGCAAAGATGATCTTTCACGATGCAGCAGGTAACGACCTGAGTGGTCGGCTAGGCGCGATTAACATCGGCTCGATGAAGGATGCAATTGCGGCTGTCGAGCGCGCGGTGAGCCTAGACGGGCTGCCGTCGATAGACGCCGTGGGCTATCGCGTAGTGCATCCCGGAGCGCATCTGCACGGACACCAGAGGCTGACACCGGAGGTGTTGACGCAGCTGCGCGCGGCCTGCGAGTTCGCCCCCTTGCACGATCCCGAGGCGCTGGTGATGATCGACGAGACGATGCGTCACTTCGCCAGCGTGCCGCATATCGCATGCTTCGACACCGTCTTCCACGAGACGATGCAGCAGGAGGCAACGGTCTATGCGCTGCCCTACGCGGTGCGACAACAGGGCGTGCGGCGCTATGGATTTCATGGGCTGTCGTGCGAGTCGGTCGTGCTACAGATGCGCGAGGCTGTCGGCGTGGAACTTCCGCGCTCGATGCTGATTGCGCACCTGGGCAGCGGGTGCAGCGTTACTGCCATCGTAGACGGCAAGTCGGTCGAGACGACGATGGGCCTGACTCCGACCGGCGGCGTGATGATGGGAACGCGCACCGGAGACATCGATCCCGGCGTCGTTCTCTTTCTGCTGCGCCAACCTGGCGCAACGGTCGATTCGGTCGAGCGAATGATCGATGGCGACGCAGGGCTGAAGGCTCTGGGCGGCATCAACGATATGCGCGAGCTACGCAAGCGAGCCGACACAGGCGACGCGCGAGCACAGCTAGCGTTGACGGTCTTCACCCGCACTTTAGTCAAAACCATTGCGGGATTGGCGGCGTTGCACAGCCCAACCGCTGTGATCTTCACCGGAGGCATCGGAGAGCACGACCCCCTGACGCGAAGAGCAATCACTCTTGGGCTCATAGCCTTCGGAGCACACATGGAGACAGCCGCAAACCAGCTATCTGCAATGGGACTGCGCAAGATCAGCACAGAGGAATCGCGCATCACGCTCTACGTGGTGCCCGCCGAAGAGGATCGCATGATCGCCCACCACGTTGCGCGCCTGTGCCGTAACCCTGTCGATACGCCCTAAAACAACGCCCCCCCACCGCTCAATCGTTGTCAAACCTACGCTATCTGCTGCGCCAGCGACGGGTAGTCCGTATAGCCGAGCGATCCCGGCGCGTAGATCGTTTCAACCACCAACGGATTCAACGCTGTCTGTCGCTTGAACCGCTCCGGCAGATCAGGATTGGCGATGAAGTACTTGCCATAGGCCACGGCGTCCGCCTTGCCCTCGTCCATAAGCTGTTGCCCGGTGGCCTGATCCAGCCCCTCGTTGGCGACAAAGACTCCGCCAAACTGCTGCTTTAACGTCGGGCCCAGACTGTCCGGTCCAACGTGCTCGCGTGCCACAATAAAGGCGATCTTGCGCCGACCCAGCTCGCGCGCCACATAGCCGAAGGTTGTCGCCGGGTTCGAGTCGGAGATGCCATGCGAATCGCCGCGCGGAGCCAGATGTATCCCGACGCGGCCCGCTCCGAAGACAGAGATCGCAGCGTCGGTAGCCTCCAACAGCAGACGCGCACGGTTCTCGAGCGATCCGCCATACTGATCGGTACGGTGGTTCGTCCCGTTCTGCAAAAACTGATCCAGCAGGTAGCCATTGGCTCCATGCAGCTCTACGCCGTCAAAGCCCGCCGTCTGCGCGTTCTTCGCACCGCGACAAAACGCCTCGACGACGTCCTTCACCTCATCGGTCTGCAGTGCCCTCGGCGTCACATACTCGCGCTTCGGACGTAGCAGGCTGACGGTTCCCGCGGCAGCAATCGCGCTGGGTGCCACCGGCAGCTTTCCATCCAGAAACGTGGGATCAGAGATGCGTCCGACATGCCAGATCTGGGCAAATATCCGCCCGCCCGCGCGATGGATCGCCTCCGTAATCGGCTTCCATGCCTCGGTCTGCGCCTCGGACCAGATGCCAGGGACATTGGCATAGCCCACGCCCATCGGATCGACAGGTATGCCTTCGGAGATGATAAGCCCAGCCGTAGCTCGTTGGCTGTAGTACTCGCCGATGATCGGCGTCGGAATGTGGTCGGCCGTGCCCCGCAGACGTGTGAGCGGAGCCATGAAGATGCGATTGGGAAGAAGCAGTTCGCCAACTTGAATCGGATCGAAGAGAGAGGGCATAAGAAAGAAACTCCTTGGTATCAAAACGCTCTGTCCTTTGATGCGAGCGGTGAGAAAAAAGGTGCGCAGGCATTCGGCTGCTTGCCATTGATGTTTATGCGCAGAGGTTTAGCTAGGTCGTATCGAAATATAAATTGGGCAGTGCTCTCTGGAATTGGCTGGTTTGGCGGTTGTGCCACGGAAGACAACCGCAGATCCTTCGACTCAGTAGGTGCACAATACGCACCTGCTTCGCTCAGGATGACAATTCGTTTATTAATCCATTGTTTACTGGTCGCTTATATGTCGATACGGCCTAGATGGGAAAGCTCTTCAGCCATGCGCGGAATGCCGGACCCAGATCCTCGCGTTTAAGTCCCAGCTCGACAGTCGCCTTCAAGAATCCCAGCTTGTCGCCGGCGTCGTGGCGCTTACCCTGATAGCGGTAGCCGTAGACCTTTTCGTAGGCGAGCAGAGCCTTGATGGCGTCGGTCAGTTGCAGCTCTCCGCCTGCGCCAGGCTTGAGTCTCTCGATCATCTCGAAGATGCGCGGCGTTAAAATGTAGCGTCCAATGATGGCGTTGGACGACGGCGCGTCTTCGAACTTCGGCTTCTCGACCATCCCCTTGACCGCCAGCAGCCGCGGATTGCGCTCGTCCGGCGTGCAGTCCAGACAGCCGTAGCTGGAGATTGCCGGTCCCTCGACCACCTCCGAGGCGAGGATACTGGACTGCGTCTCTTCAAACACCTTGACCATCTGCTTCATGCAGGGGACGGTGGCGTCGACGATGTCGTCGGGCAGCAGTACGCAGAACGGCTCGTTGCCGACGATCTCTTTGGCCATGAGGATCGCGTGGCCCAAACCGAGTGGCTCGGCCTGCCGAGTGTATACGATGCGCGCCAGCTTGGAGACGGATCGCACAGCATCCAGCAGAGCCTGCTTGCCCTTGGCTGCAAGCGACGCCTCCAGTTCTGGGCTGGAGTCGAAGTGGTCCTCCATGGCGGCCTTGTCGCGCCCGGTGACGATGATGATCTCAGTGCAGCCCGCAGCAACGGCCTCTTCCACGCCGTACTGAATCAGCGGCTTGTCTACCAGACAGAGCATCTCCTTGGGAATTGCTTTGGTGGCGGGTAGAAAGCGAGTGCCCATACCAGCGGCGGGAAAGACAGCCTTGCGAATCTTATGATGTGTCATACGAAACAGCTTCCTCGTCGAACAATCTCGCAGTCCATCCTAGCAAACTCCATCTACGAAGAAAGAAATTGCCACAGATCGTATTGCAGATCTGTGGCAATTTGATTTGCGGAAGAGTTGCCGTGGTTTTAGCTTAAGGTTTCCATCAGCTTGTTGACGGTGCGGTTCAGGTCCTTGTCGGCGCGTCGCTGCTCGTCAATCTTGCTGATCGAGTGCATCACCGTGGTGTGGTGCTTACCACCGAACTGACGGCCAATCTCGGGCAGCGAGGCCTCGGTCAACTGCTTGGCCAAGTACATTGCAATCTGCCGCGGCACGACGATCTGGCGCGAGTTGCTCTTCTGCTTCAACTCGGCAACGCGCATGCCGAACGACTCTGCCACCGCACGCTGAATAGCGTCAATGGTGATCTTGCGCACCTGTGTATCGATGAACTGCTTGAGGCACTGCTGTGCGACGGCCAGCGTAATCTCGACGCCGTGCATCGAGCACCAGGCGATCAGTCGCACCAGCGCGCCCTCCAGCTCGCGGACGTTGGTGCGCACGTTGGAGGCGATAAACAGTGCCACGTCAGTGGGAAGCTGCGTCTGCTCGGATTCGGCCTTCTTCTGGAGGATAGCGACCTTGGTCTCCAGATCCGGTGGCTGAATGTCGGCTATCAATCCCCACTCGAAACGCGAGCGCAGACGGTCCTCGAAGT
>CAZPZL010000104.1:0-8100 GCA_964590925.1 uncultured Granulicella sp. | reverse complement strand
GCGAACGATCCCATCACGCCGCCGTAGAACATCGCCTTGCGAAATACCGCAGGCGTCAACTCCGGCTGCGATGCGATATATCCATAAAATCCGCCCGCAAACGAATCGCCCGCGCCCGTCGGATCGACAACCTCAGCCAGCGGCAACGCCGGAGCTCGAAACGGCCTAGGGGTTGCAGCGCCTGCAAACGAGCGCGTGCCGAAGAAGCCCGTAGCTCCGTACTCGCCGTGCTTCATCACCAGCGACTTCGGCCCCATCGCCAACACCTTTTCGGCTGCCTTCACTGAGTTCTGCTCGCCCGAAAGCATTCGCGCCTCGCCGTCGTTGATCAGCAGCACGTCGAGCGTGCGCAGCACCTTGGCCAGATTATCCGCATGGGCCGAGATCCAGTAGTTCATCGTATCGCCGCAGACCATGCGTACTTTGGGCATCTGGCTGCGCACACGCGCCTGCAAGACCGGGTCGATGTTGGCCAGAAATAAATACTCGCTGTCCTTATAGGACTCAGGAATCTTCGGCTCGAACTTCTCGAAGACGTTGAGGTCGGTGCCCAGCGTCTCGGCCTCGTTCATCGCGCCCGCATAAGCGCCCGTCCAATGGAAACTCAGCCCCGGCGCGCGCTCAATGCCCAGCGTGTCGATGCTGCGCGCCGTAAACACATCCTCATGCTTTGCCGTAAAATCGTCACCAACCACAGCAATCACACGCACATCGGTGAAGTAGCTCGCAGCCAGCGAAAAGTGCGTTGCCGCACCTCCCAGACAATGATCCACCTTGCCATGTGGCGTCTCAATACTATCGAACGCCACCGATCCAACTACTAAAATTGACATATTCCCGCTTTCCAAATCAATTTGAAAATTCGATTGAAAAATCATCAATCCATATCTGTCTAAGCAGATATATAGTCTACAAATATTTTCCGATCAGTAATTCCAGCCGCTCCTTCGCAGCCTGCGGAATCGCCGAACGGTCGGTAAGGATGGCTAACTTCAACGCGCTGGCGCAGGTACAGTTGCGTTCCTTCGGCATCTTTGCGACTGCGGCTTTTACGACCTTCGCGGCGTTGTCCGCGTTCTGGTGCAGCACGGCGACGATCTGATCGATGGTCACGTCGTCGTGGCCTTCTCGCCAACAGTCGTAGTCGGTGACCATCGCCATCGTGGCGTAGCAGATCTCGGCTTCGCGCGCGAGCTTGGCCTCTTGTAGATTAGTCATACCAATCACATCCGCGCCCCAACTACGATACAGATTTGACTCGGCGCGCGTAGAGAACTGCGGTCCCTCCATGCACACATATGTTCCGCCGCGCTTGCCGACGACGCCAATATCATCGCACGCATCTGCCAGTGCCTTGCCGACATACGCGCAAACCGGATCGCCGAAGCCAACGTGCGCGACGATTCCTTCGCCAAAGAAAGTTCCATTGCGAGCGAAGGTCCGGTCGATAAACTGATCTGCAATTACGAAATCAGTCGGCTTATGCTCTTCCTTCAACGAGCCGACGGCAGATACGGAGAGGATTCGCTCCACCCCCAGCTTCTTCATCGCGTATATGTTCGCGCGAAAGTTCAACTCGCTGGGAAGTATCCTATGCCCGCGTCCATGACGCGCCAGAAACGCAACCTTGCGTCCCTCCAACTCGCCCACGATAAACGCGTCCGAAGGATCGCCAAACGGCGTCTCCACACGATGCTCGCGTACGCCTGTCAATCCCGGCATGGAATACAGTCCACTGCCTCCGATGATGCCAATCTCTGCTGTCTGCAATTATTTCGCTCCTCTTCGGATTCGACTGCACCCGAATTCGGCTGCGCACGAGCGCGCCGATTCATCAATGATTACCGTATGAAAGTATATCGCTCCGCGCGTCCGTCATCGCAGCCCTCATGACAGCAGCGGAAGAAAAGAATTGCACCAGCGAGACGCCGGGATCAAAATCAGCAACGCCGAAACGAGTGTCGAAGCTCTCCGCAGTGTCTTCCGTGCTGGCCACATCGAGCGGCGCATCGGACTGTGCAGCGGTCACGCGGTCACGCAATTTGCGCGCAAGTTCCAACGGAAATCCCTCGCTAATGAAGACACCCGTGCCATCAATCGACACCAGCACGTCCCCCTCGTCTGTCGTGTAAATCTGCTCATTAGCGTCTGTCTCGTCTGCGGTTCGACGCACCAGCTTTGCGTACTTTCTGGGCAGTTGACCAGCGTATACACGCAGGAACGAGCGCGCCGAATCCTCGTTCTTCCACTTCGATTCGTATAACAACCCAATGGACGCGGTTGAAGACTTCTGTTCGGCCGTGACAGCGGAGCGCTTCTGCGCAGCGCAGTAAATGCCGCCGCGCCACTCCGGGGTCAAGGCATCGGCGATCTCTTCGCCGCCAAAGAGAGCGGTTAAGATACGCACGTCGAACTCACCCATGACTCCGACGTCGTAAGGCGTGTAATCCGCTTCGATAAGTGGATGGATGTCTGGCAATCGCAGCACAGGCACTGGCGCGTGGGTCATGTAAGCAGACGGGTGCAAAATCTCAAAGGTCGAGCTGGGCGGATGAGCCAGCACGGAACTGAAGGCTGCGTCCTTTCCTCCCTTGACCAGAATGTTGTCTTCGAAACTGAGGCCTTCGATATAGGGAAACATGAGCGACTGCTGAATGAGCAGCGGCGCCCGCGCCAGAATTGGCGATCCACCGACATCGGACAACAAATCCTTCAGGTGCGGGGTGAGCTCGGGCGATTTTTCCAGCGTCCTGCCCGTCTCCCGCAACGAGTAGTCGAGGAAGACGACCATCGCCTGTCCCTCGGCCACAGCGTCCCGAGCCGAATCGGCCTCGTCGTACTGGATATATTGATTGTCTTCCCGCACGTTCTTGGCAATCCCGTCCAAGCCGATCTGCGACCACTTGGCAAGACCGACGCGCTGGTCCTGCAAGGCGTGGGTCAGTTCGTGTGCTAGCACTGGCTTCTGCTCTTGAGGCGCGATCCAGTCCAGCAGATTCACGGTCTTGGTCTTGTTGTCATAGAAGCCAGCCACCTGTTCGGTCAGCAGCGAGATCATGAAGGGGCGCAGGTTAAAATCGCGGTCCAGCAGGCCAAACTTCTTCAGCACGACCTCCGCACGCTGCAAACGCTTGGCTCCCGCGTCTTCATCGAACTTTTCGCGCAGCATCCGGTTGACCTCGTCTCGCGAGACCAGCTTGCGCTTGATGTTGTGGACGATGGGCAGATTGGTGTCTTTACTGACGAAGGCAAGAATCTCGTCAACCGAGCGGAAGAGATCCTTGGCCTGATCTTGCGTCAGAGGAGTCTGGGGCGGCAGCGCGGTAACCTCTGGAGGAGCGGAAGACGACTGCGCATGTTCCGATCCTGTCACGCCCGGTGCTGCGGTAGTGCCAGCGGTTGCCTGCGCAAATCCTGTTGGCGAAAGGCCAATCGCCAGCACCAGCAGTGTCAACCACAGCAGTCCGACCCGCAATCTCGCCAACCCCGCGCCCCGTCGTAACCAACCCACCGAAATAACCTCCGCGCGCGCCGCGCTATGCGGTCGCTATAATCCATAGTGTACGCAGTTTTGAGCGACCTTCTAAATGACAACGCCAATACAATCCGCAGACACACCCTCTCAAAACTCTTCCGCCACCACAGCACAGCTCGCCGCGCTGCTGGGAGGCGTTGCATTCAGCCCGCTGGACGAGATAGGCTGGCTGCGCATCACCGGCTCCGACCGTGTGCGTTGGCTGAACGGCATGGTCACCAACTCGATTACGAAGCTAGCCACCGGGCAGGGCTGCTATAATTTCGCGCTTAACGCGCAAGGACAGATTCAGGGCGATCTAACAGCGTTTCTGGAGCCAGACTCGATTCTGATCGAGAGCGGCAGCGCGGCCAAACTGGCCACGCTGCTGGAGCGCTTCATCATTATGGACGAGGTGGAACTGGCCGACATCAGCATGGCAGGGGATGCCGACAACCGACGTGTGGGCCTGCTGCTGGCCGGTCCGCAGGCGGTTGCGATTCTGCACAAGCTGAACATTCAGATTCCAAATCACACGCCAACGCGCTTTCAGACCGTGCTGCGACACACCTCACCTTTGGAGATCGTTCACGCCCGCAGCGTGCTGGTTCCGCGCTTCGAGTTCTGGTCGACGCCAACCATAATCGGAGCGCTCACCGAGGAACTTCTGGCTGCGGGAGCCATAGCGGCATCGACCGAAGCAGTCGAGCAACTGCGCATTCTGGAGGGCACCCCACGCTACGGCATCGACATCACAGACCGCACACTGCCGCAGGAGACCACCGCCAACGGGACGCAATCGCATGCACTGGGCGTCGACAAGGGATGCTACGTCGGACAGGAGATCGTCGAGCGCATTCGTGCACGCGGCAACGTGCATCGTGCACTCTCAGGCTTCCTACTGGCTGGCACACTGCCAGTTGGTGGCACTGCGCTCGAAGTTGAAGGCGAGGTCGTCGGCGAAGTGACCAGCGTTGCGTCGATCCAACTTCCGGGCCAGCTTACGCCGATTCAGCTTGCACTGGGTGTCATTCGTCGCGAGTCCCTTAAACTCAGCTTCCCGATAACATACGCCGGAGGTAGTGCCACTCCCGTCGTTGTTCCCTACGCGATTGCCTAGTGTCCCGTCTCAATAGTTTGTTGTAATATTCGGTGGCAAAAATGAACACAGTAGAAACGAACAACAACTGAATTCAGGGATCCTTCACTACGTTCAGGATGACGGCCTTTATTATGATGGCGTTTAATGTATGACGATGACGACGTCCTTCAATATTTGAATCAAGATGAGAGAGAGTTAGCCATGTCCGAACAAAACAAGCCGTTCGTTGTCACTGACCGCCGCAAGTTCACCTCCGATGGAACGCCGCGTCTGGACGCCGATCCTTCGCCCGAGCGGGAGTCGCGCGTGGCCAGCGCGCCGCAGACGCCAAGCCAGCCCGTCGCTGATTCGAGCCATTCCGATTCACATCATGTTGCCGAGACCATCGAGTTCCCTGCCTCGCGCGTGGTTGACGAAGTGCCCACGCCACCCACCGTGGATACCACAGCCGCGCAGCTTCCTCCCGCGCCCTCGGTCGATGAGTTGGAACAGGCGCGACTGGCCTACCAACAGACCACTGATCGTCTGGAGACAGCAGTGCGAGCCAGCAATCCCGGCGTAGATCACCCTCCACCAATGAGCTTCGCGCAGATCGTACAATCGATTTATATGACGGCAATCATGCAGTTGGGGGGCGGGACGCCAGCAGGCCAGCAGCCCAAAATCGACCTGATGGGCGCGCGCCAGAGCATCGACATGCTGGCCGTCGTCGCGGAGAAGACCGCAGGCAACCTGACCGAGCCGGAGACGCGGCTAATCGACACGGCGTTGTACGAGATTCGCCTGGGCTTTCTGGAAGTCACACAGGCCCTAACGCGTTCGGCCGCGCGCAACCCGCCACCACCCGGAGCCCCCGGGCCGGTTCCTCCGGGGCGCCCCACTATCGTCCGCTAGAGGCCCATGCAAGCCACGCTGATATTTCTCGGAAGCGGCACATCAATGGGCGTGCCAACGCTCGGCTGCGATTGCACGGTGTGTCGATCGGCGGTCTCGCCGGAACCAGGCGTGTCCGCGCCCGCGCCGCTAAACCGTCGTACGCGCCCGTCGGTGCTGTTGCAATGGGAGGGGCGCAACGTGGTCATCGACACAGGACCGGACTTCCACGCGCAGGCCGTGCGCGAGGGGATTCATCGGCTGGATGCAGTGCTGTACACGCACGGCCACGCTGACCACATTATGGGCATGGACGACATTCGTCCACTCACCTTCTACAACCCAGAGGAGCTTCCCCTCTACGCCGACGACGCAACTGCGGCAACCTTGGAGCGCGTCTTCGACTACACCTTCGCTCCGCGACCCAAGCAACACTATACCTACATTGCGCGTGTCAAGATGCATCGAATCCCCTCCACTGCTGGCGCCGGGGTTGATCTGTTTGGTGCACGATTCCAGCGTATCGCCGTCACCCACGGACGGCAGACAATTACGGGCTATCGTTTCGGCTCGGTGGCCTACCTGACGGACCTGAGCGAGCTACCTGACGAGAGCTACCCCCTTCTGGCCGGGCTTGACGTTCTCATTCTGGACGCTCTGCGCCACGAGCCACACCCAACGCACTCAACTCTGGCCAACTCTCTGGCGATTGTCGAGCGGCTGGCCCCGCGCCGCGCCTACTTCACCCACATCTCGCACGGACTGGACCACGAAGCCACCAACGCAGAGCTTCCGCTGCACATCCGTCTGGCCCACGATGGGTTGCGAATCAACTTCGACATTACACCGGAGGCAGGTTCATGAAAAGAATATTCCTACTGCTGGCAATCATAACTATTATCGATCCGTCAGCTATACACGCAGAACATGCGACGATTATCCTGCCTAACATCGGAAAAGTCTCTCTTGATTTCCAACCTGTGCCGGATAGCGCGGAGAATTACAAGTCGATCAAAATTGAATCCGCTGGAAAGAGTATTCGCTTTACTCCAAAAAACCCGATTGCCTATATCACTGTAGATCAAAAGGAAAAATTGTCACGCGGACTTTGGGGAAATCCGTCCGGTGTGCGCCTCGATCCCTCCCGCCTCTTTTTTCGAGGAGAGTTTACCTCCGACTCGCAGCCACATACGCTTCTCTTTTTTGTGAGTGAAGGATATGCAAGTGAAGCATCGCCGCTTCTAGTGATCGGCTTCTCCTATTTGGGAGAACCATACAAGGTGCTTGAACTCGATAGTTTTGATCTGATTGCTTTTCAACAAGAGAGCGACAATACGGCTCTTATTCTCGGGAAAAAATCGCTGTCTCAGGTTATGGGGGGTGATGGTGGAAATGGATCGCAAGCTCCCTACGCCACGACCTACGATCCTTTCGCTGTCTATGTACTACATGTGGAGGGACTTGCAGCTTACTCGCTAGCTGCAAGTAAACGGTATAACGAAGAGCATTACGTCTGGGCGGGTTCGCACTCGCGAGAAGACTACGCCGTATTCTACAACCTCCCAAAACATTCAAGACCGGTGGGTGCACCAGCATCAAAACTAGAAGACCTGCTCGGCACCGCCAAAGTTAAAAGTCATCAATGAAGATCTATCGCCAACTCGCCGCTTTTTTCGCTGCTCCCACGGTTGCCACCATCGGCAACTTCGACGGCGTACATCTGGGCCACCGGGGCGTCCTCGCCGAGGTCATTGCGCGCGCACATACCCTCTCCGCGCGGTCGCTGGCCATCACCTTCGATCCGCATCCGGCGCGCGTGCTTCGGCCCGACCAGCCGCACCCGCTCATTACTCCGCTGACGCGCAAGCTGGAGCTGCTGGCCGCGACCGGCATCGACGCCACACTCGTCCTTCCCTTCACCGACGCACTAAGCCGGATGAGCGCACGCGACTTCGCTACACAGGTTCTGGTCCGCAGCGTCGGTGCCATCGAGGTCCACGAGGGAGAGAACTTCCGCTTCGGGCACCGCGCCGAAGCTGGTGTCAGCGAGGGCGCGCAGGGCGTTGCCAATGACACGCAAATGTCAGCCAGCCTCAAATCGCTGGGGCGCGAGTTGGGCTTCGAGGTGCGCGTCTACGCACCACGCAGCGTGCGTGGAGACATCGTCTCCAGCAGCCGCATCCGCTCGCTGATCGCAGCCGGCGACGTGAGCCACGCTCGCGCGCTGCTGGGCACGCCGTTTGCCGTCGACAGTACGCCCGCATCGGGCCGCGGCTTCGGCACGCGCTACGCAGTGCCCACTATCAACCTTGCTGCCTACGACGAGTTACTCCCCGCCAACGGCGTATACATCACCACGCTGGAGATTGGCGAAGGCGCGCAGGCCGAGACCTTCCATTCCGTCACCAACGTTGGCAACCGTCCCACCTTTGGCGCAGACTCCTTCGCCGTCGAATCGCACCTATTGAACTTCCACCCCATCGCGCTCACAGCCGAGACTCCAATCCGCCTCGCGTTCCTGATGCGCATTCGCGGCGAAGAGCGCTTCCCCAACCCAGCATTGCTGCTCGCTCAGATCAAGCGCGACGTAGCGCAGGCGAGACGATATTTT
>CAZPZL010000103.1:0-8130 GCA_964590925.1 uncultured Granulicella sp. | reverse complement strand
GTGGCCGTCGATCCCGTAACCTTGGATCAAATTATTCATCCCAACGCTAAGAAAATAGCAAAAACACAACCTGTTGGGCATACCTGTGTCAAGCCAAATACCTAGTTGTGCAAATTTGCCGGGAAAATCTACTGAAGGCTCGAATCTCACCGCTAAGTTATTTAAAACAATTTACTTGATGGCGGAAGGTCAGGGATTCGAACCCTGGAGAGCCTTTCAGCTCCGCCGGTTTTCCATACTGCCATAGCTTTCGCTACCAAACCAAGTCGCTATAGGAGCCAAGGCTTGTTTGCCGTCTGGACTTTGTCTTCGCCATAGCTCGCGATGAGCCGTAGGCGGGAGCCGTCAAGTCTCTACACGTTCCTGACCGCTTGGTCAGGCTTCGCTCGGCGTTACCTCGGGTGCTTGCATATCGCAAAAGTGCCCAGGGGATTCGCCGAATTTGACTCCTTACATCTGTCGCGTTTCCCCGACAGCGCTCGATACAACAAGACCGGTGCATTCAACCGCTCTGCCAACCTTCCGTAGATACCATGCTACCACAGAACAGGGTTCAACGCAGTTCACGTGCAGCAAAGGATGTTGTTTTATTTGTTCAATATAGGGCAATTAATCAAGATCTATATATGAGGCATTGACTCCACGGATTTCTCGTTCAGCCGACGAGCAGGCGGCTGAAGACTTCGTTCGAGGCCAATCGTCCGCGCGCGGTCAAATGGATGCGGGAGCCTTCGCAGAGCAGCAGGCCCGCCTCTTCGACCTCGACCAGAGCGGTCTGCGCGTTCTGAAGAAGGTCTTCGCCGAACTGAGCGCGCAGATCATTCAGATCGAGTCCTTCGTTCAAGCGCAGGCCGAGAAAGAGCGCCTCCTCGAAGGCTTGCTCGCAGGTAACAGGCACGACCTTTGGCGCGCCAACCAACTTGTCCTGCTCCATGTATGCGTCGAGGACGTCGGTGTTCGCCCAGCGCAGAGCCTCGAACGAACTACCAGTGCATTGCAGCATTGAGTGCGCGTCCAGCCCGAAGCCAAGATACGGCTCGCGATGCCAATACTTCATATTGTGTCGCGAGCGATGGTCTGTGCATCCAGATGACAAGCGGTTGCCTGCCTCGCTGAACTCACGCTTCCCTGCTGCATTGGGCTCTACATAAGACTGCGCGTCCGGCCGCACACGGGCGAAGTTCGAGATCTCGTATTGCTGTACGCCGCGCGCGACCAATTGCTCGCTAGCCTCGCCGATCCACTCTGCGGTCTCATCTTCCGTGGCAATGGTCGATGCTCCGTAGCGGCCTCCGTGGGCCAGCAATTCGCGACCCAGGCGCGAGTCCTCATCGACCTCTAACAGGTAGAGGCTGATATGTGGGACTCCGCTGGCCAGCGCTACATCGACCGACTCACACAAACTCTCGCGGTTTTGGCGAGGCAGACCGACGATCAGGTCGAGGCTAATCTGCTGGATACCAGCCGCACGCAGACGGGTGATCTCGGCGAGGCAGCTAGAGCGCGTATGCATGCGACCGACCGCACGCGCTTCTGCATCAATGAATGACTGTACGCCGAGGCTGACGCGATTCATCCCCTGACGCTGGAGTTCGTCGAGCGTCTGGTCGCTCAACTGTCCCGGCGCGCACTCGACGGTCACTTCGGCGTCAGGCGTAACAGTAAACTGGTTACGCAGAGCGGTGAATATCCGCCGCATCTGGTCAGCCGAAAGCAGGCTGGGCGTTCCGCCGCCGAGGTAGATTGTATCGACCGTGGAAGGCAGATCTATTTGTGTGTGCATATCGGTTGGTAATCGAGCGGCCAAATTGCGTGCGCCCGCGACCTCTGCCAACAGGTGCTCGACGTAAGGCTCCACTCGCTGTGGAGCGACGACGCCCGAAGCAAAGTTACAGTAGCTGCACTTGACCTTGCAGAACGGCACCGAGATGTAGACGCCCAGCGAATCGTTCGCCATGCCGCACCCTCAACTGATTCTTTCACGCGCGAGTCTTTGATTAGAAGTCTCTGCCGTTAGAATCAGAACAGGCTCATGGCGGACGAGAACAAATCCAACACGAAGGCGGCGGCACAGGACGACGACGTCGCGGGCAAGGCCTACGACGGGCGGTTGATGCGGCGTCTGCTGACCTACCTGCGCCCATACTGGTGGCAAACGGGCATTGCGACGCTGTCCATACTGGTTAAGTCGGCCAGCGACGTGGTCGGGCCGTATCTGCTTGCGGTCGCCGTGGACAGCTACATGATGGCAAATCCACCAGAGCATCTGTCGTGGCTGCCGCGCCACCTCAGCCGACATCCGCTGACGCCGATGACGGGCATCACGGCCATCGCCGCACTGTATCTGGCCGCACTTCTGTTCAGCTTCACGCTGGAACTGGTGCAAACCTATCTGATGCAATGGACCGGGCAGAAAGTGATGTTTGACATGCGCCGCCAGATCTTTCGCCACCTGCAACGCATGTCTCCGGCCTTCTTCGACCGAAATCCGGTGGGGCGGCTGGTCACGCGAGTGACGTCGGACGTGGACGCGCTGAACGAGATGTTTACCTCGGGCGTGCTGGAGATCTTTAGCAACGTCTTTCTGCTGCTGTTTATCACAGCGATCATGCTGCGAATGAACTGGCCATTGGCGCTGTTGACGCTGTCTGTGATTCCGGCGATTCTGTACGTCACGGGCATCTTCCGTCGCAAGGTTCGCGACAGCTACCGGCGGCAGCGCGCGGCCACAGCGAAGATCAATTCGTTCACACAGGAGTATGTCTCCGGCATGGCGGTAGTACAGCTATTCAACCGCGAACGGCGCGCCTTCCAGAACTTTTACAAAGTCAACGACGAGAACAAGCAGGCGTGGGAAGACGCGATTCTTGCTTACTCTTGGTACTACCCGGTTGTCGAATTTCTCAGCACTACAGCGATTGCCATTGTGTTGTGGCGCGGAGGACTGGCAGTGCTGCACAACAACACTTTGCTGGTCGCGGCACATTCGGTCGGGCTGCAAACGGCGCGCGGCAACGGATTCGGATTCTTTGGCTCGGTCAGTCTGGGCGTTCTGCTCGGCTTCGTCCAATACGCACAGCGATTCTTTCGCCCGATTCAGGAGCTGAGTGAGAAGTACAACATTCTACAGGCCGCAATGGCCGCCAGCGAGCGCGTCTTCCGCCTGCTGGACATCCAACCGAAGATTGTCTCGCCGGCCCAGCCGAAGCAGGGCGACGGCTCCGGCTCGATCGAGTTCTGCAACGTCTGGTTCACCTACCAAACACTTACCGAGGAACAGCAACACAAATTAAAGACAATCATCCAGAACGAGACACCGCAACAGAGCGCCGACATCCTGAGCGAAGCGAAAGACCCAGGTAATTCTTTCGGCTCGGCCATCCTGCTCGATCCCGCACTCAACTCGATCGAGTGGATACTGCGCGGCGTATCGTTCACCATCGCAGCTGGCGAGACGGCCGCCATCGTCGGACACACCGGCGCGGGCAAGACCACCATCACTTCCCTGATGATGCGTTTCTACGAGATACAGCACGGAGCAATTCTGGTCGATGGCGTTGACGTTCGCAAGCAGGACTTGCAGGCTCTGCGACGGCGCTTCGGAGTCGTGCTGCAAGACCCATTTCTCTTCACTGGAACAATTGCTGACAACATTCGTCTTGGGTCGAAGTGGATTACTGACGAAGCTCTGGTGCGCTCGGCCGACGAGGTCAACGTAGGTGAGTTCATCCGCTCGCTGCCGCTGGGATTTCAGGAGCCGGTGCGAGAGCGTGGAGCTACACTCTCGACCGGGCAGAAGCAGTTGATCGCATTCGCCCGCGCGCTGGCCCACGCACCCGCGATTCTGGTACTGGACGAGGCAACCAGTTCGGTCGATACCGAAACCGAGCATCGCGTGCGGCTAGCTCTGTCGCGCATGATTACTGGGCGCACCAGCGTTCTGATCGCGCATCGCCTCTCGACCGTGCAGAGCGCCGGAATCATTCTGGTGATGCACAAGGGGCATTTGCGCGAGCGGGGAACGCATCAGGAGTTGCTTGCTCAGCGCGGCCTCTACTATAAACTGTACCAATTGCAGTACAAGGATCAGGAGATCGCCGTCGCGGCAACATAGTACAGGATAGCGCGGGTAATCGGACAAGGCTGTTACCAAGGGAACGTGGCTCATTATGATGTCGCGTCAAACAGCAATCTCCAATAGACTGATGGCATGAGTGCTGCGACCATTCCTCCTGCAAACGCCACTACAGATGTAGTGCAAGCCGACCGCACACACGATGCTCCAGGTTCCGACCTAGTGGCAAACGACCAGTTGACGGCAAAAGACCGGCTGATAGTGGCACTGGACTTTCCCTTCGCAGATCGCGCGATAGATCTTGTGGACCGGCTTGACGGCCGATGCCAGTGGTTCAAAGTGGGCATGGAGCTGTACTACGCTACCGGCAACAGGGTAGTGGAGCAACTGGTCGAGCGTGGCTTCAAGGTCTTTCTCGATCTGAAGATGCACGACATTCCCTCGACCGTGGCTAAGGCAATGCGTTCGGTGGCTGAGACGGGCGCGTCGTTGTTGACCATCCATGCAACCGGCGGCGAGCGGATGATGCAGATGGTAGCGGAAGAGGCAGCAAAGGTCTCCGGCGCGCCAAGGCTGCTGGCTGTGACCGTACTGACCAGCATGGACGCCGCCGAGTTGCGCGCCGTTGGAGTGAGCGACACCCCAGCGACGCAGGTGCTGCGCCTTTCGCGACTGGCGCGGGCAGCAGGCATCGACGGACTAGTCTGCTCGGCCGAGGAGGTTGCGGCGGTGCGCTCGGCTATGGGACCAGAGATGCTTCTGGTAGTTCCCGGAATTCGTCCATCAACCTCTGCGGGACGTCACGACGATCAGAGGCGCGTAGCCTCCCCGGCAAATGCGATTGCTCGCGGAGCTTCAATGCTGGTGGTTGGTCGGCCCATTACGCAGGCCACCGATCCGGCGGCGGCGGCAGCAGAGATTCTGGCCGAGATCGATAGCACAAGCTCGTAGGGAGAGACGGCATTGCAGCTTGAGCGTGAAGTGCAAACGACTGGCGACGTAATCGCGGTCTGCAAAAAATCGAACCCGACAGCCGAACGAGTAGCGCAGACAGTTCTACTGGCTGTGCTGTTGGTTGTGCCAACGTTGATGTGCCTGCACACAGCCGTCGTCGGCGACGCTGACATCTGGTGGCATCTGCGAACTGGCGAGTGGATTCTGGCACACCACACGGTACCGCGCATCGATTCGTACTCCGCGCAACTTGCCGGAACGCGTTGGCTGGCCTATAGCTGGAGCTTCGAGTTGCTGATGATCAAGCTCTTTCATCGGTTGGGGCTGGTGGGTCTGGTCGTCTACTCGTCAACCATGATTCTGGGCATTACCATAGCGCTCTACCATCTGCTGCGACGCCTACAGAGCGACTTTTCTCTGACCATTGTGTTGACCTTCGCCGGACTCTTTGGCATTGGACATCTCTATACACCGCGCCCGTGGATGTTTACCATTCTGTTCTTCATATTCGAGCTGGACATCCTGATGCATGCGCGCAGGACGGGCCGAGTGCGTGAACTGTTGTGGCTACCCGGAATCTTTGCCCTGTGGGCTAACGTGCATGTCGAGTTTATCTACGGGCTTGCAGTGCTTGGGCTAGCCTTCGCGGAATCGGTTGTCGCGCGCTGGTGGAGCGCCGCAGAGGTGCGCGTGGGCACCGCGTGGATGGGTGCGGCTCTGGCGGCCAGCACTCTGGCAACGCTGGCAAACCCTTTTGGATGGCGAATTTACGGCGTGATATACGAGTACACAACACAATCGGCCGCATTCAGCCTGATCAGCGAGCTACAGGCAATTCCCTTTCGCGGCATTGTGGACTTCTCGATTCTGATCTTCGCCCTGACCAGCGCAGCTGCACTGGCGTGGCAACGCCGGTTTCTGTTATTCGAGACGGGAGCGTTGGCATTTGCCGTCATTCTGTCATTTCGTGCACAGCGCGACGAGTGGTCGATGGTAGTGATCGGAGCAATGATTCTGGCCTCTAACCTGCGACTCAATCGGAAACCCGCACAGCAGTTGCCGTGGTTTGCCACCGCATTGGCAGTGCTTACTGCGACGCTTGCCATTCCCATGGGCCTGCGCGCCATGCACATCGACAATCCACATCTACAAACCAAACTCGCCAAGGATCTGCCAGTGCAGGCGGTCGAGACGATTCGCGCCAGAGGATATGCTGGCCCGCTGTACAACGACTTCAGTTGGGGTGGGTATCTGATCTGGGCGCTGCGCATGCCCGTCAGCATCGACGGACGATCAAACCTCTACGGCGATGATCGATTGAACCGCTCGGTGGCAACCTGGAACGCACAGCCTGATTGGGGCGACGACACTCAACTCAAGTCGGCGAGGCTGGCGATTGGGCCAGTCAAATCGCCGCTTACTCAGATTCTTCGTTTGGACCCACACTTCCAACTGGTCTACGAGGACAAACTCGCGGCAGTCTTCGTCGCGCGCAGATAGCACATAGGACATACGCAGGCGGTTGGATTCCTTGCTGCACTGATTGCGTCACAGGTGATTGCACGCGAATGTGCTAGAACGGAAGTCATGGCGAAGCTCATCCGCACGAGTCTCTTTTGTCTATTGCTGATCGCCCTGTCCGCTCCAGCCGCTCCACAGGCCCGCATCTCGCCACAGGCTCACGCCTCAACCTTGGCCCGCATTCGCCAGAGCAGGCTACTGCGTTGCGGCATCAATCAGGAGACGCCCGAATACTCCATCTCGGACGACCACGGCCCGCGCGCGGCCTTCGACGCCGACTTCTGCCGCGCAGTCGCTATTGCGATTCTCGGCACCAGTGCCCGCGTCGCCATTACTTCGTATCCCGACGACGTCGCCACTATGCAGGCTCTGCGCGAGGGCCGCATCGATCTGGTGCCCACGCTAACGCTTGACCTGACGCACTCGGCCAACAATGACCTCAACTTTAGCCCTCCGGTGCTCTATGACGGCGTCGGATTTCTGATTCCAATAGCAGAGGGCGTCAGACAGCCGGAGGATCTCAGCGGCAAGAAGATCTGCTTTCTGGCCGAGACCGAGGTTGAGGTCGCCGTGCGTGCGTGGTTCACTCAGCCGAATCGCCTCCAGCAGAAGCTACGTTTTGTTCCCTTCCCTTTTCAGGAGGAGGGTGAGATGGAGGCCGCCTTCGTCACCGGCAACTGCTCGGCTCTGGCTGGTGACCGCACGCGTCTGGCAACGACGCGCCTCAGCTTCGGGCCGCGCGCCTCGCAGTACTCGTTGCTGTCGGGGCAGATCTCCGATGACCCAATGGCCGCCACCTCGCGCGCCAGCGATCCAGCGTTTGCCGCCATCGTTCGCTGGACCCTAGAGATACTGCTACAGGCTGAAGCCGGCGGACTAACTCAGCGATCCATCGCTGCAATTCCAACCGAAGCCTCCGACCCGCGCGTTGCAATCCTCACGGGGCGGACGCGCGAGATAGGCTCGCGGCTTGGGCTGGAAGGTGACTGGGCTGTGCAGGTCATATCAGCGGTGGGCAACTACGGCGAAATGTACGAGCGCACGCTCGGCGCGCAATCTCCGCTGCAACTCGCTCGTGAACAGAATCGCCTACAGTCGCAGGGAGGTCTACAGCTGCCCATCCCGCTCAAGTAGATTGCAAGAACTGACTCAAGCGTCAAGCCTGCGCGCCGCATCGCTATAATGAATGAGGCGCGCTAAGAGCCTTTTCGGTGATGGTTTAGACCGTCGTAGAGCAAGAAAAAGCAGATTCCTTTGCTTCGCTACGGAATGACATACAAAGTGGTCTAGTACTAGTAAGATAGGCACAAAAAAATGCGAGCGCGACACGCTCAACAGCATTGGGGAGACATGACGAAAGCCCAGCATCCACTGGAAAAGATTCTTCATCAACGCATTGCCATCATCGACGGAGCGATGGGAACGACGATTCGCACCTACGGCATGAAGGAAGCTGACATTCGCGGCGAGCGGTTCAAGGATTTGAAGAAAGACCTATTAAACAATGGCGATCTCTTCAGCCTGACCCAGCCGAAGATGATCTGCGACATCCATCGCCGGTTTCTGGAGGCGGGCGCGGA
>CAZPZL010000102.1:0-8151 GCA_964590925.1 uncultured Granulicella sp. | reverse complement strand
ACGCCCACCTGCAACGTCCGGTCCGGGCTCACTTTGACCAAATCCAGCACAGTAACGGTGTTGGAAGCGCCATTGGAGACGTAGGCAAACTCGCGATAGCCAGCTGGAACGTCTGGGAACTGGTTGCGACGACATCCGAGGGGGAGCAGCAGCGCAGCGACCAGAGCGATCTTGGCTATCAGAGTAATTCGACGACCACTCCATCCGCGCTGGCCCAGCGATTGGGTTGAAGAATGCGCGCGGCGGACTGACGTAGAACATGTTTTTTGCAGAATTCGCATCTCTGTGAGTCTAGCGAGACGCGGGTTCGACGGCAAGCTCTGCATCAGACTAAAGGGAACTCGAGCCGAGCATTCCATAAGTTCGGACGATTTGCAAAATGAGCCGTTGGCGCTGTGGGCGAGCTTTGGCGTAAGGAATTCGACGGACGGAGCTTTGGCTGCGTCGGCTATTGAGTCATCGCTCGGCGCGAGTAGAATAATTTGCATGAGCTTATACTTCGCCGCCGGATCGCCCACCACCGAGTTCACCCCTGCTGAGATCAAAGCCGCACTCTTTAGTGCGCTAGATAAACTGGGAGCACGCAAAAAAGTGCTTGCGGTGCCGCCGGACTTCACCCGCATGCACTCGATGGCGGGCCCTTTGACCGAGTACGCATGGAACTACTATGATGACGCGCTGACGGACGTGCTTCCCGCTCTGGGCACGCACAAGGCAATGACAGACCATGAGATTCAGGCGATGTATGGCCCGGTGCCGCGCGACCTCTTCCGTGTGCATGACTGGCGCAACGACATCGTCACTCTGGGCGAGGTTCCCAGCGAGTTTGTGCAGGAGGTCAGCGAGGGCAAACTGGACTATACCTGGCCAGCGCAGGTCAATAAACTGCTGCGCGACGGCGGCCACGATCTGATTCTGTCCATCGGGCAGGTGGTGCCTCACGAGGTCGTCGGCTATGCCAACTACAACAAGAACATCTTCGTCGGCACAGGTGGCGTGATGGGCATTCATCGCTCGCACTTTCTGGGAGCCGTCTACGGCATGGAGCGCATGATGGGCCGCGCCGACACACCGGTGCGCAAGGTTCTGAACTACGCGAGCGACCACTTTGCGCAAGGCCTGCCGATCATCTACGTACAGACCGTCGTCAGCAAAAACGACGCGGGCAAGCTGGCGCTACGCGGACTCTATATCGGCGACGACGCCGAGTGCTTCAACCTGGCCGCCGCGCTCAGCCAAAAGGTCAACTTCCTGATGCTGGACCGCGAGATTCACAAGGCGGTCGTCTTCCTCGATCCCAGCGAGTTCCGCTCGACGTGGCTGGGCAACAAGAGCGTCTATCGCACACGCATGGCGCTTGCCGACAATGCCGAGTTGATTGTGCTGGCGCCAGCCGTACATGAGTTCGGAGAGGATCCGACAATCGACAAGCTGATCCGCAAGTACGGTTACTGCGGCACTCCAGCGACGCTGGATGCTGTGAAGAACGATCCGGCGCTAGCCGGTAATTTGTCCGCGGCGGCGCATCTGATTCACGGCTCCAGCGAGGGACGCTTCACCATCCGCTACTGCCCCGGCCACCTGACCCAAGCCGAGATTGAAGGCGCGCACTTTGCCTACGGCGACCTGGCCGAATACACCGCAAAGTACGATCCGGCCAAGCTGGTCGATGGCTGGAACACGATCAATGGCGAGGAGATCTTCTACATCTCGAACCCAGCGCTGGGCCTCTGGGCGTATGAGGGCCGCTTCAAGGATTAGAGCAGTCCGCGTAATAATGTATGCCGTCATTAATCGAAGAAAAGCAGATTCCACCGCTTGGCTGCGGAATGACAAATAAATCGGTCTACAGCAATTCTTTAGTAAAAGCTTAGGATGGCAAGGTCGGAACGGCAGGATTGTCATGGAATTGAGATGATTTTCTTGGCAATAGAGGACTCTCATACACCGCGATAAGGTTTGGCTCGGTGATTGCTCTAGGTGTTTATGGGGAGTATTCCCATAATTTACCTGCGAGAGCCGCCGATGAGCAGTCAAGGAATCCCTGAACAGCCTGCGCCACGGTCGGCGCGCAAGAATTTAAATTCGCCCTTGCCCGCCAGTCTTTCCGCAAATCAGACTCAGCCGCTTCAGCCGTCAGGATCGCTGAAACGGCGTCCACTCAGTTCTGCGACGATCCCAGTGCTGCCCTCAATTGCGCCTCCGGTGCTGCCGCCGATACTGCCGCTGCGTACACCGCCGATCAAGCTACCGGGACGCTATGTGCCCAGGTTGCCTCGCGAGTACCCGCGGCCCGCCTACTCGGAGCGCTTCCACTGCATCACGTCCGAGTGCGAGGACACCTGCTGCAAGGACTGGGCAGTGCCGATCGATCAGGCAACCTATGAAAAATATCAATCCGTCGAGGGGCTAAAGCCGCATCTGGGGACGCTGATCGTGCTGAACACCAAGCGGCAGACGCGCTCCGACTACGCGCGCATTCCTCTCACTCCACAGTCAAAGTGCGCTTTTTTGGATGGGGAGCAGATGTGCGGGATTCAGAAGCAGCTTGGGGCAGAGATGCTCTCGGTCACCTGCACGACCTATCCGCGCGCAGTGCTTACAGCTGCCGGGCAACGGGAGAGTGCGCTGAATCTCTCCTGTCCAGAGGCGGCTCGCGTAGTGCTGCTGGAGCCGCATCTGTTGGACGAGTGCGATCCGTTTCGCGATCAGGCAGCCGATCGCTATGCCGCTCTGCGTCACGATGCGCGGCACCTTCCACGCCAGTATCAGCCGCGGCTTGCGGTGCGTGAGTTTGCCCTGCTGCTGCTAGGGGATCGCAGCTACCCTCTGTGGCAAAGGGCATATCTATTGGATGTGCTGGCACGACGACTGGACGCGTTGAGCGGAGCGTCGTCAGTGGCGGAGTGGGCCGAGGCAAACCCCAACGCCGTGGCCAAGCTACTGGCCGACAGCGCGCGCGTGGTGGCTTTGCAGCGACTGCGCGCTCAAATGGACGAGGCCGCCGCCGAACCCGCCGAGCAGCTTCCACTGCTGATCGAGCTTATTCGTCTCCGCGTCTCGCAGCCGCCCGTACCTACGCGGTTTCTGGAATGCGTGCAGCAGTTCGAGGCGGGACTGGGCTGCGCCACGGCGCAAAGTGAACAGCAGATTCTGGACGCATACGTTGATAGCTATCGTCGCTACTACAGACCACTGATGGAGCGTCATCCACACCTGCTGGAAAACTATCTGATGAACCACGTCTTCAAGAACAGCTACCCGTTCGGACGCGAACGGCCCGCGTCGGCGGCTCCGGTCGCCGCGCCGGAGGCCGAGAGCGAGCATCTGTCGATGTGCGTTCATGTGGCACTAGCACAGGCGCTGCTGATCGGCATGGCGGGCTACCATCGCGAGAGCTTCGGGGTGGAGCAGGTCGTCAAGCTGGTGCAGAGCATGGCACGAACAATCGAACACAGCGCGCAGTTTCTCGATCAAATCTCGTCCTCCGTGCGTGAGAAGAAGTTGAACAATCTACGCGGCATCGCCCTGCTGTTACGTCCGGTCGAGTAACGCCCACCTCGTCAACCCATCTCAGCCCCTCCAGTCTGGTACAACACAACTCGCCAACTCAACGTCTTATCCTCTGCGCAAGGTCGATTTGCTGCGCAACAGTTGCCGCTGGTGCGTGTCGCGCAGTATGCTTGAAACCAGTGCAAATTGGTTAGACCAGTCAATACTGAGATTGAAATGGAGATGAAATGAGCAATGCTGTTATTGAGACACTGACACTGCCGAAGTTTTCAATTGGCGTAGGGGACCGCTTTGCGCATCAGGCGAAGGCTCAACTGGCCGCCTGCCTGAAGGCTGCTGCGGTTGGAGTCGAGGTGGCACCGGTGTGGAACAAGTCGAACCGCGAGCACACTATCATCGGCTCGCAGCCGGTCGAGACGCGCGCCGCTGCAGACCTTGCCGTCAAGGAGGTAGGATGGCCCTCGCCCTACTTTCTGGATGCCGACCACATTAGCCTGAAGACCGTGCAGCGCTTCCTCGATCCCAGCGATTTCTTCACACTCGACGTCGCGGACATGATCGGCCAGCCGGCCAAGCCCGAGGACGTCACCGCGTTCCTCAGCGCGCACGGCGAGCTGATTGGCGCGGTCGAGATTCCCGGCATACCTGAGCCCTTCCACACCGACAAAGCCTTCGTCGCCGGAGTTGCCGACAAATTCCTTGCGGCGGTGAAGAACGCGGGCGAGATCTATCGTTTTCTGCTGGAGGGCAAGGGCGAGGGACGCTTCGTCACCGAGATCTCGATGGACGAAACGGACTTTCCCCAGACCCCAATCGAACTGCTGATTATTCTGGCGGCCATCGCCGATGAGAAGATTCCAGTGCAGACCATCGCGCCCAAGTTTACCGGACGCTTCAACAAGGGCGTCGACTATGTAGGCGACGTGGCACAGTTCGCCAAAGAGTTCGAGGAAGACTTGGCCGCGATTGCCTTCGCTATTGCAAAGTATGGTCTGCCAGCGAATCTGAAGTTGAGCATCCACTCCGGCTCGGATAAATTCTCCATCTACAAGGCAATTCACAACGGCGCGAAGAAGTTCAACAGTGGAGTCCACCTGAAGACGGCGGGCACAACCTGGCTGGAAGAGCTGGTCGGTCTGGCAGAGGCGGGCGGCAATGGCCTCGCCATCGCCAAGGAAATCTACGCCGAAGCACTGGCGCACATCGACGAGTTGACCGTACCCTACGCCACTGTCATTGACATCGACCGCAGCAAACTGCCGACGGCCCAGGTAGTCAACGGGTGGACCAGCGAACAGTACACCTCGGCGCTGCGCCACGACCAGTCCAACCCTGGCTTCAATCCCAACCTGCGGCAACTGTTGCACGTCGGATTCAAGATCGCCGCCAAGCTGGGACCGCGCTACATCGACGCGCTGGAGGCCAACGAGCCAACCGTTGCCAAGAATGTGACCGAGAACCTATGGGAGCGGCACATCAAGCCGGTCTTTCTGGGACAGTAGACGCATTGCCTGACCTGTCCACTATCGAGTCATAAACCATTAATTGCGAGCAAATAAAGTAACCCCAAGGAGAACGTCGTGAGTCTAGGTTTTACCATTCCTGAAAAAGGTTCGCTGGATCTACTTTCGCTGGGCGCGCTGGTGCATCGGCTCGACCCAGGCATTATTCCCTTTCGCAAGGCGACGAGCTTCGCCATCCATGTCAGTGGTGGCGAGTTCAACGTAGCGGCCAATCTGTCCGACTGTTTTGGGCTGAAAACCGGTATTGCCAGCGCCATCGTCAACTACCCGATTGGCGATCTAATCTCTGATCGCGTCCGCGCAATGGGCGTCAAGCCGCTCTTCAAGCAGTTCGTCCACGACGGTGTGCGCGGCCCCAACATGGCCACGGTGTATAGCGATCAAGGCTTCGGTGTACGCGCCCCCATCGTCTTCTATAACCGCTCCAACGAGGCTGCCGCGCAACTCAAGCCCGGCGACTTTGACTGGAAGGCGATCTTTGGCGAGGGCGTGCGCTGGTTCCACTCGGGCGGCATCTTTGCGTCGCTTTCGGAGACGACCTCGGAGTTGGTGATCGAGGCGATGAAGGCTGCGCGTGCCGCTGGTGTCATCACCTCCTTCGACCTGAACTACCGCGAGAAGCTGTGGAAGACAATGGGCGGAATCGAGCGCGCACAGAAAGTGATGAGCGCAATCGTTGAGAACGTCGATGTCCTAATCGGCAACGAGGAGGACCTACAGAAGGGTCTCGGATTCGCGGGGCCAGAGGTTGCGGCCAGCGCCAAGACGGCCAGTTCCAAGCTGGACACTGCGGTCTTTCTTGCCATGATCGAGCAGGTCGTAGCACGCTTCCCCAAGACTAAAGTAGTTGCTACAACACTTCGAGAGGTTCACAACACCAACCACCACAGTTGGAGCGCGGTAGCATGGGTCAACGGCAAATCATATCTGGCACCCACGGCTGATCTGAAAGTTCTGGACCGCGTTGGTGGCGGCGATGGCTTCGCCTCAGGCTTTATCTACGGTCTGCTTGCCGGGCAGGAGCCGGAGGAGGCGATCAAGCTGGGCTGGGCGCATGGTGCGTTGATAACAACCTTCCCCGGCGACACTACCATGGCAACGCTCGATCAGGTCAAGGCCTTCGCTTCGGGCGGATCGGCACGCATTCAGCGGTAGAAGATCGGTTCCCGGCGGAGAGGCGCGGCATCAACACGCACGCCGCCGGGAACCATTACGCTGCACAAGACGCGTTGCCACACCGTTTGAACAAATCAATTACCGGGATTCATTCCCCACACAGTGCCGGGAACTCTCTCGCACACGAAACACCGAAATGGAGAATTTATGAGCACACAAGAAACATCCTTCGATCTTGCAGAACTGACGAAGATGTACGACTTTAAAGGCAAGACAGTGGCCATCACCGGGGGGGCTGGAGTTTTGGGTAGCGAGATTGCTGGAGCCTTGGCCGGATGCGGCGCAACCGTCGCCATTCTGGACATCAACGTGGAGCTGGGCAAGAAGGTCGTCGAAAACCTGGGCGAGCTTGGCAAGAACGTATCGGTTTTCAAGTGCAATGTGCTTGATCGCGACAGCATCGGACAGACCGCTGAGGAGGTGGTCAAGCACTTTGGCAAGCTGGACTGCCTGATCAACGGTGCGGGCGGCAATAAGCCTGCGGCCACCACCAGCCCCGACGTGAAGTTCTTCGACCTGCCAGCGGATGCGCTGCGCTGGGTCTTCGAGCTGAATGTGATGGGAACGATCCTGCCCTCGCAGGCCTTCGGCAAGGTGATGGCCGAGCAGGGCTACGGAACCATCCTGAATATCTCGTCGATGAACGCGTTTCGCCCGCTGACGCGCATTGCGGCCTACTCGGCTGCAAAGGCTGCAGTGAGCAACTTTACCCAGTGGCTGGCCGTGCACATGGCACAGGAATACTCGCCGAAGATCCGCGTCAACGCGATTGCACCGGGCTTCTTTTTGACCGAGCAGAACCGCTTCCTGCTGACTGACAAGGAGACCGGCGAATGGACCGCACGCGGTAAGACCATCGTCGGACACACGCCGATGGGGCGCCTAGGCGTCTCAAAGGATCTTTTCGGCGGTGTGCTTTGGCTGCTGTCGCCAGCATCCGAGTTCGTCACCGGCATCGTGGTCCCGATCGACGGCGGCTTCTCGGCCTTCAGCGGCGTGTAATTGGCAGCAATTTACACTACAAACAGAAAGGCCGTCCGTGAGTTCTTCCATAGTGGAAGACTGCACAGACGGCCTTTGTCATGTTTGTTGCCAGAGACTCGCTGCGTTTGATTGCGTGCGATGGATCAGGCGGCGATCGAGGTGCTGGTTCCTTCAACGACGTTGCTGAGGATGCGCACAATCTCATTGAGTGAGTTACTTTCACTGTTGAGTACCTCGGCGACGGCGGCGCCGGATTCGGCGTTGCTGGTCGAGGCCTGCGTGACCTTCTCCATCTCGGAGATTGCGCGGGCGATTTGGCTGATGCCTCGGGTCTGTTCAGCGCTGCCGACGTTGATCTGATCGACTAGCTCTTTGACCTTGAGGGACTCTTCGGTGACCGCCTTGATTGCTGCCGTAACGTCGTCGAGTCTGGACTTACCGCTCTCGCATTTGCCCATGGACTCCTCGATCATGGCGGCTGAATCGCTGGCCGCCTGGGCGCAACGCTGCGAGAGGTTGCGGACCTCCTCGGCGACAACTGCGAAGCCCATGCCAGCCTCACCGGCGCGAGCTGCCTCTACCGCGGCGTTGAGGGCAAGGATGTTGGTCTGGAAGGCTATCTCGTCAATCAGCTTGATTACTTTGGAGATCTTGGTGCTGGAGCCGTTGATCTCGTCCATGGCCTTGGTCAGCTCTTGCAACGACTGGTTGGTGAGGATGAATTTGTTCTGCGACATGGAGACCAGATTTGCAGTTGTGCTGCAGTTCTGGGTGCTGGTCTGGGCCATGGAGCGAATCTCCTCGCTGCTGGCGGCGGTCTCTTCGAGTGTAGCGACCTGCTGCGAGCAGTCTTGGAAGAGGCTCTGGCTGGACGTGGAGACCTGACCAGCGGATTGCTCAACCTTCTGCGCTCCATCGGCCAGACGATGTGCCAGATCACGCAGCGGAGCCGAGA
>CAZPZL010000101.1:0-8151 GCA_964590925.1 uncultured Granulicella sp. | reverse complement strand
GATCGGTTTCGCGAGGAAATCGTCTGCACCGGCCCTTATGCCTCGGATTCGCTCGTCGACACTCGTCAGCCCAGTCACCAGAACAACGGGAATAAAGCGGGTTTCAGGATCGGACTTGATGGATTGGCACACATCAAATCCGGTTTTGCCGGGCATCAAAACGTCCAGCAACGCCAGATCCACGGTCCTGTTGTTGATTGCACGGAGCGCCTGATTGCCATCTTCGGCGCAGACGACCTTGTAGCCTTCTCCGGTGAGGATATCGGAGAACAGTTCGCGATTCATCTCGTCGTCATCGGCGACGAAGAGGTTGCCATCATGTCCGGCCCCTGCTCGGTCGAGTCGCAGGAGCAGATCAGCCTCAGCGCAAAGCTGGTGGCCGCCTCAGGCGCAAAGTTCCTGCGTGGCGGCGCCTACAAGCCGCGCAGCTCGCCGTACAGCTTCCAGGGCATGGGTCTCGAAGGGCTGAAGATCATGCGCGAGGCCGCAGACGAGCACGGCCTGCTCGTCGTCACCGAGGTGATGGAGATCGCGCAGATCGAGGGCATGATTCCCTACGTCGATCTATTCCAACTCGGCGCGCGCAACATGCAGAACTTCAACCTGCTGCGCGAGCTCGGCAACACGCGCACGCCGGTGCTGATGAAGCGTGGCATCGCGGCCACCATCGAGGAGGTTCTGTTGAGCGCCGAGTACATCCTCTCCGGCGGCAACTACGACCTGATGCTCTGCGAGCGCGGAATCCGTACCTATGAGACCTACACACGCAACACGATGGACATCTCGGCGATTCCCGTGCTGAAGAAGTTGACACATCTGCCCATCATCGCAGACCCATCGCACGGCGTCGGCATTCGCGATCTCGTCCCGCCGATGGCCTTGGCCTCAGTCGCTGCAGGCGCGGACGGACTCATCATGGAGATGCATCCCAATCCAGACAAGGCGATGAGCGACGGAGCACAGAGCCTCTACCCCGAGCAGTTGACCAAGCTAGTTGCACAGCTTCGCCAACTCGCGCCGGTCGTCGGACGAACGGTCGCATAGCACATGCCACGTTGTATTCTCATCGTCGGAACGGGGCTGATCGGAGCATCAGTCGGCCTCGCTCTGCGTGCCGCAGGCTTTACTGGCAAGATCGTCGGTACTGGCCCAACCGAGCGCACGTTGGCAATTGCACAGAGCATGGGTGCAATCGACTCGTGGGTCACGAGAGAGAATGCAGAAACTGCGGCGACAGACTCCGATATAGTTCTGCTGGCTGGTCCGGTGATGTCGATCCTCGACTGGATGCAGCGGCTGGCACCAGTGCTCGGCGAAAATCAACTGGTCACCGACGTGGGCAGCACAAAGGTACAGATCGCAGCACTAGCCGCGAAGCTCTACAACCAGCCCAGACGCGCGCGCTTTCTTCCCGGCCATCCGATGGCGGGCAAGGAGGCAGGCGGCGCGGCGCTGGCAGAGCCGTATCTCTTCCGCAATGCGACGTGGCTCTTCACGCCGCTCGACCAGTTCCCTTCCCCGCTGGAAGTCAAGTGGCGCGAGTGGGTCGTCAACATTGGCGCGCATACCATCGACCTCGACTCCACGCGTCACGACGAGATCTGCGCCTGGGTGAGCCACCTTCCACAGATGCTCTCGACCGCGCTGGCTGCGCTGCTGGAGGAAACCTTTAGCTCCGACGCGAAGGGACGCGAAGAGATCGCAGCCATCGGCGGTCGTGCACTGCGCGAGACGACGCGCCTCGGCTCCAGCCCCTACAGCATGTGGCGCGACATTGCCCTGTCTAACTCCGAGCCCATCGCCGCTACGCTTCACGCGCTCGAACAGAAACTGGCGCATCTGCGCGAGAACCTTCGCACCCCGGAACTGAAGCAAGAGTTTCACCTCGCCAACCAGTTTCGTGCGCGACGGGATCGGTAGGGGAATTTGATAAAGATAGCTTGCGCGCCCAAGCTACAAAGGGAAACGCGGAACCTGTCTGGTCACTTACGAGATGACTACACGACAGATAAGATAGAAATTGCTCTGGCGTCTCCGCGCCTTCAAAATTTGATTTCGATGATGCGTACAAAAGCTCTTGTGGCTGCGCTATCGACGCTGGTCTACCTGCAACTCGGCTCGACGCCGTTGTTTGCTCGACCGACGCGTTCGCTTGCGCGCCCCAATGCCAGTCGGCTGATTCTCTCCCAGCCCGCGCAGCACACTGTCCGGGAACGCGGCGCGAGCAAAACTGCATCTACACACGCCTCACGCGTTGAAGCACGCAAGCCACGCGTCAACTTCACATGGTCGCATCGCGGAGGCGCGATGGGCGAACCACCCACCAATACATCGCCTCGCAGCATTGCATCAGCTCGCAGTATCGACTCGGATGTCGAGTCGGCTCGCGTTCACGCTTGGATTCGCTCGCGCTCGCTGGACCAGCCCAACAACCGAGCCAGTGCGCTATCGGAAAAGTCTGGAAAGTCACAGAGCCAACACAGCACACTTCCAGTCGGCTCCCGCGAAGAAACACAGAGTACGCGTCTCGTCCACGCATCCGTTATTCATCCAATTCGCGGCAGGGGCCGCGCTGAGCGCCGAGCAGTTGCGGACGAACAACGCGTTTACGCCGCACACTCTACTGGGCCGTTCGCCGTCATATCGGACGCCCCGCTGAACCGCGCAGGCGCTATGCTTCCCGTGCCGCGCAGCTCGATCGATGGCCTATTGACCACACCGCTCTTGACACCTGCGCCGCGCATCTCCTCTCTCTACGACAGCCGTGGGCGTCTCATGGTGCCGCCGCCGCTGTACGGCTCGCACGAGAACCTCCTACATCAGAATGAGATGGCCAGCCGAGACGGTCTTGACCGCATTCGCGACGATGCAGACCTGCTTGACCTGTGCCGTCAGCAGAAGCTGGTCCCACTCCCACAAAACGACGGCTTGCGCATCGACGCCAGTCTACCGGAGAATCGCCGCTACTCGCGACCGTGGACAGCGACCTTTCTCTCGGTTCTTTCTCGCGACTACTACGCGACCTTCCACCAGTCATTACAGGTGGATTCGGCTGTGCGCACGGTCGCCGTGCAGCAGCGTCTCACGCACAGCAACGGCAACGCCGCGCCCTCGACCGGCGATAACGCCTCGCCCCATCTGACCGGACAAGCGGTTGACATCGCCAAGCGCGGGCTAACCGTCACCCAGATCGCATGGATGCGAAACTACCTTCAGCCACTGATCGACCAGGGCAAGATTGATGTTGAAGAGGAGTTTCGCCAAGCCTGCTTCCACATCAGCGTCTATCGCAACTACGTCTCGTCGCCCAACCCCTTCAACCTCGCCACTGCCCGATAGTCTGCGTCAGGCGGACTCAGGCACGGAGTTCGGGTAGATCAAAAAAACACGGCATCTTCTACACTATTGCGTCGCGGACTGCTTGCGTCTTTCCAGCCATCAAAGCCGTAGACTCCTCAGCGACGGCTAGACGCAGTTCTATGGGACGGATGCGAAGGGGAGGGCGGCAATCTGGCCTTCGCTCGAGAGCATAAATGTGGTGAGACCAAACTGGTCGGTGCGGTAAAGATGCGCGTTGGATTCGATCAGACGTTCGACAACCTCCGGGCGTGGATGGCCAAATGTGTTGTTGCGCCCGACTGAGATGACAGCATCCTGCGGAGAGACCTGTGCGAGGAAGTCGGGGTTGGTGGAGGTTCGACTGCCGTGGTGGCCCACCTTCAGCAGCGTGTCTGGGCCGAGCGGAAGACCACGCCCACTCAGGCTGTCACCGACCATCTCGCGCTCGCTGGAAGCCTCGGCATCGCCTTCCAGCAGTACCGAGGCGCTACCATAGACCATGCGCAGAACCAGTGAATCGTTATTGACCGGCGGACCGACGTTGGCGTATGCGGGCGTGGGCGCGAGAACCGAGACGTCGAGGCTCTGCCAAGCAACTCGGTCTCCGGCGTGCAGGTGGCGAACGCGAATGCCAAGGTTTGCGGCCTCGTCGAGCAACGCGCGATAGGCGTCCGAGTTGGGATCGATCGAGACCCACAGCTCCCGTGGACGGAAGTTGCGCAGGATTGCAGACATTCCGCCCATGTGGTCGGAGTGAGCGTGCGAAAGCGCGACGACATCGAGGCGGCGAAACTGGCGCGACCACAGATACGGCGAGACGACCTGCTCACCGACATCGAAGGCTGAGGCATTAGCGGCGGCGTTCTCGGCGTTGGCGGCAGCGCCCGTCGGTCCGCCTGCGTCAATGAGCATCGCTTGGCCATCGGGCGCGACGACCAGCAGCGAATCACCCTGGCCCACATCGATGGCGGTAACTTCAAGCTGGCCGGGATGAACGACGGGCGCAACCGGCCAGAGAACGATTGCGGTGGTCAGCGGTAGTACAGTAACGGCAGCCCAGACTCCGGCTCGTGAGCGGCGAACCGACCAGCAGCAGAAGACAACGCATGTGACCGCAAGCAGCGCGTGCGCGAGCGTTGGGCCGGGAACGCGCAGGTCTGCCGCCTGTACATGACTGATGCGTCCGATAACTTTTGTGACTGCGTGCAACAGAAGCGCGAGCGCCGAGCCGGGAATCGCGGCAATCCACGGGCTTGCGAGCGAGGCAAGAAAGGTGACAAGGCCAAGAGGAGCGAGCACTCCAACCAGAGGAATGCTGAACATATTCGCAGGCAGGGCGAAGACCGTCGCTCGATGGAAGAACAGAGCCATGGGCAACACCATCACGATCTCCGCGATCAGACCGATCAGCGCGAGTTGCGCACTCCAGAAAACTACGCGGACTAGCCGTGCTGGTAGCAAATAGGCCCATAACCCAAGGAGTTTGGCACATGCCTCGCCCCACGCTCTAAGCGCGACGCGGAAGGAGGCAATGCGTGGAGGAAGGTTGCCGTCGAGCCGAATCTCGCGCAGTCTGCGTGCGGCACGAGCGTAGGGCAGAAAGCTGCGTTCGCCCAGCGGAATCGCAATGCCTGCGATGGCTATGATGGCGAGAAACGTCATCTGGAAGCTGGCCTCGAAGAGCGCGCGCGGAGTCCAGACAAGGACGGCGAGCGCTGCGGCACCCAGTGCGTTCAGCACGTTGCGCTCGCGCCAGAGATGTCGTGCGAGGAGAAAGGCTGTAGTCATCAACAGAGCGCGCTGTACGGGAACACCAAAGCCCGCGAGCAGCGCATAGGCGTACATGAGCGCAAGAGTGACAAGTGTGGCGATCCAGTTGTGCAGGCGCAGCCGGCGTGCGATCCAGAAGACGAGTCCCGCCAGCAACGCGATGTGCATTCCCGATACGACGAAGAGGTGAAATGAGCCGATGCGCTCGAAGCCGACGCGCAGTTGGCGGTCGAGGCTGGAACGGTCGCCGAAGAGCGTGGCGTTCAGCATTCCGGCATCGTCTAGCGAGAGGCGGAGCGGCGATGGTAAGCGGCGATTGGCTGTCGAACGCGTATAGTTGGTGAGGCGCACGGCGGCCCAGCTCTGCGCGGAGTAGATGTGGCACTGCACGGTCGCGGCCAGTGGCGTAGGCTCGGCGGCGACCGTGCGCAGCTTTGCGACAGGCGCGCTGGCCGTGGCGGCGATGCCTTGATCCAACAGGTAATCGGCGTACTGCCACGCTCCGGGGTCGCGGTAACGCTCCGGCGCGTGCAGGCGCAAAGAAACTTCAACGAGATCGCCGCAGCGAAGTGGGGGCTGTGGCTCCACTTGTTGATGCCCATGGTTGCGGTCGGCGAAGAGTGTGGCGCGAACGCCTCCGGCGATGGGAACCATGCGGGCCGTATCGGGCGTGACGTTTTCGATGGAGGTGAGCGCGAGATCAAGCACAGTGTTCGGTTCGCTGTTGGTCTGCTCCCACTGGTCGAAGTCGTAGTCTGAGTCTGTGCCATTCGGGTTGTCACTTGCAGCACGCTGCGGCAGGTCGCGAACACGCGCGACACGTCCGATGACTGTGCGGCTGAGGCCGTCGGCGTAGGAAAGCAGAGCGGTTTGTGGCGGCGGAGCGGGCTCGATCTGCACGGACCACAGCCCGGCGATGCCCCACAGCGCGGCGACCGGAAAAATGACGATGCGAAAGCTTCGGCGCAACGCAAGTAGCGTCAAAGCGACCAACGCGAGCGCGGCCAGCAGTAAAAGAATCGTGGGATGTGTGATCGTCGGATGGAGTTTACTCAACGACTCGCCGAGAGCGAAGCAGCAAGCTGCGGCCAACAGCGGTGCGCGCCGAAGTTGGAGCAGTTCGACCTGCGGGAAACTGGGCCAAATTCGACGTTCCCACGCGGCGCGCGCCTCGGGCTTGGAGCCATATCGAAGAATTGCTGGGATCTTCCGCAACAAGCCACCTGTCTTTCCTTCCCGATTGAACCACATCCGCGCAGTGGATGGCTCGGTGGAGTATTAGGTTGGGCCTTCAGGGTCACTTCGTATTGAAAGTGAGTAGCCATTGACTTTGCGCTGCTCTCTGCCAGAAAATGGTTTCTGGATTAAGACGGAGTATTAATATAGATCGCTGTCGTTCTAAGTTGAACGGGTGGAGACAATGATCCTGCAGCGTTAGAACGATGCTGGCGTTGCGCGACAGCGGCGTGATAGCGGACACAGAGGATCGATCACACCATAGTGTATATATAAGAGGCATGACGTCAGTGATTCGCCGCAACCGCACCAGCGAAATTCATCGCGATATTTACTGTTACGAGGTTGGTAAAAATTAATGGGTAACACTGGGGTTCTCCCGCAACCGGTATCGCCGGTAACGTTCTGGCAGTCTACGAACGGCAAGAAGATCGTCATGGCAGTCACTGGCTGCGTCATGTTCCTCTTCGTGACCGGTCACATGCTAGGTAATCTGCAGATCTACGAAGGGCCGGAGCGCCTCAACGCTTATGGGCATCTTCTGCACAGCCTGGGCGAGATCCTCTGGATCATCCGTGGCGTCATGGCGTTGACCATCTTGCTGCACATTACTGCGACGATTCAGTTGGCTTTGGCCACTCGTCGCGCTCGTCCGGTGGGCTACTCGGTCAAAGAGGAGATCAACTCCTCATACGCGTCGCGCACGATGTACTGGAGCGGGCCGATCATTCTCGCCTTTGTCATCTTTCATCTGCTGGAGTTCACGGTTGGAGTTATTCATCCCCACGCGCAGTTCGTGGCGGGCGATGTATACGGCAACGTGGTCTCTGGCTTCCAGGTCTGGTGGGTCTCTGTCTGGTACATCTTCGCGGTCAGCCTGCTAGGTATTCATCTCAGCCATGGCGTATCGAGCATGTTTCAGTCGGTTGGACTCGCCCATCCGCGGATCTCGCCGCTGCTCAAGTTGGCAGCCAACGCGATTGCCGCCGTCATTGTTCTGGGATACATTTCCATCCCAATTAGCGTATTGCTGGGGATCGTAAAATAAAATGACACTCGACGCGAAAATTCCCTCCGGTCCGATCGAACAGGCATGGGCCAAAGCCTGCTTCGATATGAAGCTCGTCAATCCTGCCAACAAGCGCAAACACTCGATCATCGTCGTCGGCTCCGGCCTCGCCGGTGGCTCGGCTGCGGCCTCGCTTGGCGAGCTTGGCTACAACGTCAAGTGCTTCTGCTTTCAGGATTCCCCCCGCCGCGCGCACTCCATCGCTGCACAGGGTGGAATCAACGCCGCCAAGAACTACCCAAACGACGGCGAGAGCGTATTCCGCCTCTTCTACGACACGGTCAAGGGCGGCGACTTCCGCGCCCGCGAGGCTAACATCTATCGCCTGGCCCAGAACAGTGGACAGATCATCGATCAGTGTGTGGCTCAGGGCGTTCCCTTTGCACGTGAGTACGGCGGCTCGCTGACCAATCGCTCCTTTGGCGGAGCGCAAGTCTCGCGTACCTTCTACGCCCGTGGCCAAACCGGCCAGCAGCTACTCCTCGGGGCCTATCAGGCGCTGGAGCGGCAGATTCACGCTGGCACAGTCACTATGATTCCGCGCACTGAGATGCTGGACCTGATCGTCATCGACGGCAAGGCGCGCGGCATCGTGGCGCGCAACCTGATCACCGGCAAACTGAGCGTGCACATTGCGGACGCGGTTCTACTCGGCACCGGCGGATATGGCAACGTCTACTATCTGTCGACTAACGCCAAGGGATCGAACGTCACCGCCAACTGGCGTGCGTACAAAA
>CAZPZL010000100.1:0-8246 GCA_964590925.1 uncultured Granulicella sp. | reverse complement strand
AAGATCATCATCGCCGTCGTCGCTGTTCTGGTCCTGCTGGTCATTCCCGGCTGCATTGGACTGTACCTCTACAATCAGTCCCGTTACACCAAGGTTGCCACTGGCAAGGTTGTCCGCCAGAACATCGTCTCTGTGGTCAGCGGCACCGGGCAGATCAAGCCCAAGACCTACGTCAACATTGGCGCAACCTCCTTCGGACGCATCACGCATCTCTACGTCAAGGAGGGCGACCGCGTCCACAAGGGCGACATCCTAGCCCGGGTCGAGAGCGTGCAGCCTGAATCGACCGTCGCCGCGCAACAGGCCACCATCGCCAGCTCACGTACCGACATCGCGTCGTATGTCGCCGCCGAAAACACCGCTCAGGCCAACATCAGTGAGGCCAAGGCTGACCTCGATCAGAAGAAGCTCGATTTCGACCGTGCACAGGCTCTGTTCACGGACCACCTCATTGCCAAGCAGGACTTCGATTCGAAGAAAGCAGCGTTCGATATGTCGAACGCAACTTTAGCCCAGCGCGAAGCTGCTCTCGCTCAGGCTCGCGCCCAGACCGCCAGCCAACGCGCGCATCTCGATCAGGCCGTTGCCAGCCAGCGTGCCAACTTTGACGCTCTTGACAAGACCATCAGCCGCGCGCCCTTCGATGGACTCGTCACCAACGTTCCCGTGCGCGAGGGCGAGACGGTCGTCGTCGGCATACAGAACGCTGAAGGCTCGACCCTGATGACCCTCGCCGACATGTCGGTTATCACCGCCGAGGTCAAGGTCGATGAGACAGACATCGTCAACCTGCGCCTTGGACAATCCGCCGACGTCACCGTCGATGCGTTGCCGGGGCGCACCTTCAAGGGCCACGTCACCGAGGTAGGCGATCAAGCCCTTCTGCGCACCACCGGCATCGCCACCTCGCAGTCCACCACCGGCACCGAGGAGGCCAAGGACTTCAAGGTCGTCGTTACCCTTGACCAGTCGCCTGACGCGCATCTGGAAGACCTGCGACCGGGCCTCTCCACTACCGCGAAAATCACCGTCGCCGAACGGCCCAGCGTTCTCTCGCTACCCATACAGGCGCTGGTGCAGCGCGACCTCGCCGCCGAGAAGATCTGCGCCGCCCACGACGGCAAGCCCTCCGACGACGCGTCCGACGTCAAGCCCGTGCCGATTCAGGGTGTCTACATCCTCGCGCTGGTCGACGGCTCGCTACGCCCCACGTTTGTCCCTGTCACCACCGGAGTTACCGGAACCACCGACATTGAAGTCCTCTCCGGCGTCAAGGAGGGGGACGAGATTGTTACTGGCCGCTACCAGATACTGCGCACACTTCACTCCGGTGTGCTGGTCAAACGCGACAACTCCACCCCCACCACTGTCTCGGGCGACGACAAGTCCTGATCGCGTTTGTAATATCCTTAGAAACAGAACCATCCGGAGTAAACGATGCCGATTGAAGCTGCCGCCGATCCCACACTAGACAATGCCGCCGGTCCTGCCGAAGGCGAGGTCATCGTCACCAGTAATCTCTGGAAGACCTACGAGATGGGCGAACAGCAGGTCAACGCCCTGCGTGGCGTCAACCTGCGTGTGCGCCACAACGAGTACGTCGCCATCATGGGACCCTCTGGTTCGGGCAAGTCCACGCTGATGAATCTCATCGGCTGCCTCGACACGCCCACCCAAGGACGCTACTGGCTCAACGGCCACGACGTCAGCTCGCTCAACGACGACGAACTGGCCCGCATTCGCAACAAGGAGATCGGCTTCGTCTTCCAGACCTTCAACCTGCTGGCTCGCGCCACGGCTCTGCACAACGTCGAGCTGCCGCTGATCTACAACGGCACCCCCGCCACCGAGCGCATCCGTCGCGCCAAAGCCGTTCTCGAATCTGTCGACCTTGGTATGCGCATGGAGCACAAGCCCAGCGAGCTCTCCGGCGGCCAGCGTCAGCGCGTGGCCATCGCACGTGCTTTGGTCAACTCGCCATCCATCATCCTTGCCGACGAGCCAACCGGCAACCTCGACTCCAAGACCGGCGACGAGATCATGGCGCTCTTCGACCATCTTCATGCTCAAGGCAACACCGTCATCCTCGTTACCCACGAGCCGGACATCGCCGAGTACGCCCATCGCATCATCACCATCCGCGACGGTGTTATCGCTGGCGACCACCCCTCGCCGGGGCGCACCTCAGGCGGCTCCAAGAACGCACACGCATGAAGCAGTTGTGATTTGTGCGTAACGAGTAGTGAGTCAGAGAAGCGTCACCCATTCCATATTTTTCATTTTTGAGGGAGATGGTGGCTTCCGCTTCCGAAAATGCAGTACATTTTGAGGGAATTTAGGGCAGATCTCGTAATGGCGCATGTCGTGGTCAAACGAAGAAAGCAGGTTCCTATGCTTCGCTGCGGAATGACAAGTAAATAGGTCTACAGCAATCTGTGAAAGCTATGGCCCGGGCTTTCTGGTTGTAGGATGACAAGCGGAGTCGAATGGCCTAGCCTTGAATCATGCGCTTTGTGGACTTTCTGGTTGTAGGCGGTGGGGTTGCTGGGTTGAGTGCGGCGGTGGGGCTGGCCGATTCGGGCAGCGTTCTGGTGGTCACAAAAGAGAGTCTGGCCGAGTCGAACACGGCCTACGCACAGGGCGGAATCGCCGTGGCCTTGGGCGGCGAAGAGGATGTCGCTCTGCACCTGAGCGACACAATCGGCGCGGGCGATGGGCTGGTCAACGCGGCGTCGGCCGCCGTCCTGATTGAGCAGGGACCGCAGCGTGTTACTGAATTGATTAAATGGGGAACGGGCTTTGATCGCTATCCAGCAAGCGATCAGGAACGCGCTGGCCAGTTGATGCGCACGCGGGAGGGAGCGCACAGTTTGGCCCGCATTCTGCACGCCAACGGAGATGCCACTGGTCACGAGATCGCTGTGTCGCTGCTGCGTCACGTCCGCACCATCCCGCAGATCGAGTTGTTGGAGTGGGCAACGATGTTCGAGCTGATTGTTGAATGCGACTGCGTAGTTGGTGCGATGCTGCTCGATGCCGCTGGTGTGCTGCAAGAGGTGCGCGCCCGCGCCGTGTTGCTGGCCACTGGAGGAGCCGGTCAGATCTACAGCGATACCACCAACCCGTCGGTTGCCACCGGCGACGGCATCGCCGTGGCCTATCGCGCCGGAGCCGAGCTGACGGACATGGAGTTCTACCAGTTTCATCCGACGGCCTTTGCCCTCGATGGCGCGCCACGATTCCTGCTCAGCGAGGCTCTGCGCGGCGAGGGAGCGTGGCTGGTCAACGCGCGTGGCGAGCGATTTATGCACCGCTATCACCCCGGTCTGGAACTGGCTCCGCGCGATGTTGTCGCCCGCGCCATCACCCGTGAAGGCCTCGCCGGGCCAGTCTACCTCGACCTGCGAGAGGTTGGCAGGAAGATGGACCTGAAGGCGCGCTTCCCCGGCATCTCTGCCTTCCTTGCCGACTACGGACTGGAGCTGGGGCATGACAAAATTCCTGTTCGCCCGGCGGCTCACTACCTGATGGGCGGCATTCGCACCAACGTGCAGGGACGAACTTCACTCTCAGGCCTCTACGCCGCTGGCGAAGCAGCCTGTACCGGAGTCCACGGGGCTAATCGTTTAGCCAGCAACTCACTGTTGGAGGGACTGGTCTTCGGTGCGCTGGCGGCGGAGGCAATGGCCGCGGAGCGGGGAAATGGAAGCCAGCAACAGGGATCGGCGAGCGCCGCGATGGAAATAGATGACGGTGGCGACGTGGAAGCGTGGATCGTTCAGTTACAGCGGCTTATGTGGAGCGACGCCGGACTGCTGCGCGATGAGGCGGGGTTGCTGCGTGCGACGGCGGGGATCATCGCGCTGCGTGCATCTGCACCGGGAGGACTTGCGCGGCGAGCTCTGGAAGCGCGCAACCTGCTCACCGTCGCCGACGCCATTGTGCAGTCGGCACTGGGCCGCCGGGAGAGCCGCGGCGCTCACTATCGGCTGGACTTTCCAACCCACAATAGCCTCGCGCTGCACTCGTTGCTGCGCCGGGGCGAGTTGTGCTTTACCGCATAGAGGCGGCGTTGCTTCCCGGGCTTCCAAGCGTAGCCGACTGATGGGCCGGAAGGAACATCGCCAGAAACTCACCCACGGCTTTGATCGACTGAGGCGTGGCGGGTGTCTGGTTGTGCGTGACTCCGGGAAGGCTGACGAATTGCTTCCGCGTCGACAGGCTGGCGGCAAAGACCTCGCGCCCCTGATTGATCGGAACCAGCGTGTCCGCCTCGCCGTGCAGCATCAGCAGCGGCGCGTTGGAGCGGGCAATATTACCCACCTCGTTGAAGGCTTCGATCGAGTCTGGCGCGGGCGTCAGCGACGAAGCAATCGCCGCCGGAAGGCCACGCGCCAAAGTATAGACGGGAAACTCCTCTCTAGCGCTGGCGATGGTTCCGGCCAGAATAATACCCGACACCTTGCGCTCGCTGGCAACGTAGCTGGCCATCGCTGTGCCCAGCGAAAATCCGTAGACCACTATAGGTCGTCCCGGGCGCGCCGTCGCAACTGCATCGTAGATGCGCAGCGCATCTTGACGAAATGTCATTACATCGGGCGATCCTGAAGAGAAGCCGATGCCGCGATAATCGTAGACCCACAGATCGCCGCCAAGCGATGCCAGCGTGTGATAAAGCGGCTCCGAGCGATCAACCGTCATACCGTTGCCGTTGAAGAACAGAACTACTGGAGCGTTGGCGCTGGTCGCTGGATACTCCCACCCGCGCAGCATCGCGTCGGCGACGGAAAGGCTTTGCAGAGTGTGCGTCGCCGACGCGGTCCAGTCGGCGATCGGTGCCGACGGCGGCGGCTGAGGGATCAGTAAATTAGCGGGAACAGCCCTCAGGTTGGTTTGGGCAAAGCTGTAGGAAGAGACTAAAAGAAGGGCCGCAAATATCTTACGCATAGCTACAAGGCTACCGGCTGTGGCGGCTGGGCGCAAGGATTTTCGATCTTCGCAAGCGCAACAGTCACTTGGTGAGCGTTGAAAATCCATTCCGCAGTTTCTGTTTGTCATTGCACAGCGAAGCGGAGGATTTTGCTCTTGCTTGCTTCCTGCGGTCTCCACCATTTGCCCAATAGACTCTAGCGCGCCAGCGAGGCTCGCTCGCTGGGCGCATGAACTCCGCTCAATCCGCTCTCGTACTTTGCCACACCCTTGTAGAGACTCTCGGCGACTCGCTCACGATACTCAGGATCGCGCAATTGCTTGGCATCCTTGGGATTGGTCACAAACGAGATCTCTGCCAATATCGACGGCATGTTCGCGCCGATCAGCACCACGAACGGAGCTTTCTTCACACCGCGATCCTTCAACCCTGCGTTGCCCATTTCAAGTCCTGCGTAGAGCGAGCCTTCCACATCGCTGGCAAACTCGCGGCTCTCTGCGATCTTGTCCTTCAGTGCAATCTTCTTCACCAGATCACTGAGCTGATGGATCGACTGATCGCTCACTGCGTTCTCTCTCGCGGCTACATCTAGTGCCGTCGGGTCGCTGGTAAAGTTCAGATAGTAGGTTTCTACACCGCGGGCCGTCGGGTCCGATGATGAGTTGGCGTGAATTGACAGAAACAGGTCGGCCTGAGCCTTGTTGGCAATAGCCGTGCGCGTCTCTAGTGGAATAAATGTGTCATCCGAGCGCGTGTAGATAATCTCCGCCCCCAGTCTGTCGTGCAGCAGTTTTCCCACGCGCAGGGCCACATCCAGCACCACATCCTTTTCCTCGATGCCGTCCGCGCCCAGCGTGCCGGAATCGTGTCCACCGTGGCCGGCGTCGATGACGATACGCCCGATCTTCAATCCCAACGCGCGTATCAGTGAGGTCTCGCCGTCGGCCGTTGGCACGGCAGCTCGCGCAGGTGTTGCATCCGCTGTCACCGTTACGCTTGATGAGTTTGCACTGGATGCCCCAGCCCGCGCCTTTCCCTTGTGCGACTTCGACAGTGAGTTTGCCGGGAGTATATTGCTCTGCGTCGGCGTTGCAACCGCAACGCTCTCGCTCGCCGTATCGCCGATGCTGCGAACCCCAGTATCAGAGTCCCGACTGCCCGTCTCAACCACTGCCGAGATAGGCTTAGAGGTCGGATGGCTGGTTGCTTCAACTCGTCCCGGCAACTGGCTCAGGTTGGCAACCTCGCTGGTTGCGCTAGTCGTCGACGTGCCACTTGCCGTTGTCAACCCACTGTTCGCTGTCGTGCGCGAGGTTGGCTTCATCGCGGTAAATGCCGTTGCCGCCGGAGTCTCGATTGTTGCGGCAACTGGCTCGCTGTTGGTCGCAACCGGCGGCTTGCCGCTTGAACTAGATCCACCGTGAATGTCGATAATCAGACGATACGGATTGGGCAGCAGGAACGCCGAGTATTCGGTGACATCGTTGACATCGAGAACCACGCGCGTCACGTCGTCCGAGTACTGTGCCGCACGCACTCGCTTCAAAAAACCGTCGTCGGTTACTGCGAAGCTCTTGCCCACCAACTCCGGGGCCAGCCGTGTCCCATGCAAGTCGAAGTATATGCGGTCGGGATTCGGCACGCGCGCCGCCTCATATGTCACATTGTCGCCTAGATCGATTGCTACTCGCGTATACGTCGCCGTCGACCAATGGCGAATACCCGTTACCGCAGCCCGCCTTCCACTGTGGGCCGAAGCTATCGGCGGCACTGCTATCGGCGTAGCAACCGACGGCATGGCAGATGGAAGCGCGCTATTATCTCCACTCATCACAACACGGTCGCGATGAGTGGCAGCGCCCTCGTTGACGGAAATCGGCGTGGCGCGGCGAGCAATTGCCGTAGAGGTCTGAGCCACGCTCGGCAACGAAGGGGAGTTCGCAGCCGCGCGCGCTGGCCCCTCTGCTGGTCCCTCTGCCAATGAGGCCAGTCCTGCGCGCGCCTCCTCAACCAGTTCGCTCTTCGTGTACTCCTTCAGTAACTGCTTGTACTTCTCGCGCGCCATCGCCACATCTTTCAGGTCGATCTGCGCTATCTGTCCCTCGGTCAGCAGTGCCTGCACACGCAGCGGGCTGGCCGGATACTGCTTGCGCAAAAACTCGTATTGTGCGATGGCGGCATTCAGACTCTTGGCATCGTGCAGAGCCCGCCCTTGCTCGGTCAGCAATTCGGCCACCGCGTTGATCGCCATCGGCGCATGAACGTCCGCCGGATTGGCGTGATAGATTGCCCGATAGCCGTCCATCGCCCGGGTGTAATCGGCCTTGGTGCGCGTTTCTTCATTGATGGCTTCCAGCGTCTCGCGGCCCAGCTCGGCCTGTTCCCACGGCGTCAGCGCTACAGATCTTTTCTCTACCCCAGCTCGCGCCGCCGCTGGAATCACTGCGCCACTCCACGTTGCCGCCCCAGCGCAACCGGCAACAAATAGCCCCAATGTTACCCATCGCCGTCGCGCGCGACTCGTCCCACCCACTCCACCACGCACTCGCCGCATCTGCTCGCCCAAAGCCATCTTCTTTCTAGTTTAATTGGCTCTGCGGCAGCGCTACGCGCAAAATCCATTGGGTACTCGCCCGGATACCCCCACCAATGCGTTATTGCATCCAATGCGTCCAGAGCAATCGCTCATAGTGTCAAGGCATCGGCGCGCGGACACGGGCTACAACAGCGTAAACTAGGCATCGAGTCTGGAGGAAGCCGCTTGATGGCAGAGTTGACTGCGGAAGAGATAAGAACCGTAGGCGCAAAGGTGTTGTTTGGCATGACGCCGGAACAACTGCGCGCTTTGGTCGAGTCGCAGGGCGAGCGGAAGTATCGCGCTCTACAGTTGATCGATTCGCTATACAAGCAGCGCGTCGAGCAGCTTGACCAGATCACGACGCTGCCCACCGAACTCCGCGCCCGCCTCATAGATGAGGGCTTCATGGTGGGTCTGCCCGAGATCGCCCAGACCGCTCGCTCCATCGACGGTACCGAGCGCTACCTGATGCGCATGGCAGACGGAGAGACCGTAGAGACTGTCTGGATGCCTGACGGCGACGGCAGCGAGTTGGAAGATGACGACAGCAACGCCACTACCGAAGTTGAGCCAGTCGGCTACAAGCGGGCGACAATCTGCATCTCCAGTCAAGTTGGTTGCGCGGTGAATTGCCAGTTCTGCCTGACGGCGCGCCTCGGCCAACGGCGCAACCTGACCGCAGGTGAGATCGCCGGGCAGGTGGCCGCCGTGCTCAACCGCCAGCGCGTGCGCATCGGC
>CAZPZL010000099.1:0-8246 GCA_964590925.1 uncultured Granulicella sp. | reverse complement strand
AATCGGCGTGACGCAGCCGCAGCATGGCAAGCGAACCGTGGAAATGACGGAGTGTATCGGGCACAAAGCTCTTAATTGGTTCTTAAATCATTGGTTTGTGTTCAAGGTCAGCAAACACGCAACGTAGAGCCTCGCGGTGTTGCGAGAGGAAGGCACCGGTCACTGTGAAGTTCGCTGTGTCGCCCGCCGAAACCGTGACCGTCGCCGTGTAGGACGAGAGCCCGGTGAGCGTGGGGGACGAGCTTGTGGTGGTTGCCGCGCTAACCGCAAAGCTCTGCGCCGAACCGGTGACGGCTGCGTAGTTGGCTCCTGCCGTGGCGCTGGGTGTTGAGAGTTCAGCATCAAACCAAAGCACGCTTTACAGCTACAGCGTTCCCACGACGGACGGCTATGATTCGAACGGCAATGTCCTGTCGTATACTGACTCTGTGATGGGCTCGTGGACCTTCGGCTACGATCAACTGAATCGCCTGACGACGGCGGTGAACCCCAATGTGCCTGCGGGCGCGAGTTGGACGCCGAACTTCTGCTGGGCCTACGACAGCTTCGGCAACCGACTCCAGCAGAGCCAGTCGGATCAACCCTTCACTACGAATAATGGAAGCTGTACCCCCACCGGATCGCTCTACCAGAATACGCTTGCCACATATAACAATCAGAATCAGATGACGAACTCGAACGCGTCCGGTATTTTGATTGCTCCCAGCTACGACGGTGCGGGCGATGTCGTTGCGGACGGCACCAACGCGTATCTTTACGACGCCGAGGGCCGCATCTGCGCGGTCTACTCCGCCTCTGGCATGACGGGCTACCAGTACGACGCAGCAGGTAACCGCGTGGCCAAGGGCGTCATCACCGCGTGGAGTTGCGACATCACCACGAACGGCTTTGCGGCCACTTCGGGCTACGTCGTCGGGCCGTCGGGCGAGCAGCTCACCGAGGTCGACGGCTCTGGCAACTGGCAGCACACCAACGTCTACGCCGGCGGCAAGCTCATCGCCACTTACGACGGCAACGTCGCCTCGCCCACCCTGCACTTCCACATCGACGACCCGCTCGGCACGCGCCGCGCGCAGGTCTCGGCCACCGGCGCGCTGGAGGCCACCTACCAGAGCCTGCCCTTCGGCGACGGCCTCAACTCCATCCCCTACACCAACGCTGGCGATGACGACCCCACCGAAAACCACTTCACCAACAAAGAACGTGACACCGAATCCGGCAACGACTACTTCGGGGCCAGATACTACAACAGCAACACCGGAAGGTGGCTCAGTCCAGACATGTTTGACGGTCCGGCAGTTGTACCATATGCGAGTTTTGCCGATCCACAGACTCTCAATCTCTACAATTTTGTATTGAATAACCCGCTTCGCATGGTGGATGCAGATGGGCATAGTGGTTGCGCTATTGAAGGGGTTGGCACCAATTGCAGTTCCATCAGCGCTGAATCAGCCGTGCAGTGCCCGGACAACCAGTGCACGGGAGTGAACATATATTGGCACTCTCCATCTGGAGGAAAGCTCCCTGGGGATCTAGTCATAGAGGCTGCGAGGATGACACAATTCACCGCAGGAGCGGATGGTTCAGAAGGGTATTCAGCAAACACCACTGAGATTTACAACACATTACCTGATCCAGCCAGGGTTGCAGCTCAATACGAAAACGATGTTCCAATTCTCGCAAATCAGCTTAAACTTACAGAACAGCAGGTTCGAAGCATGATAAAGGTTGCGAAGAATCCCGATGGAAGTGATGTTGTAATTGGCGGTCATATAAACATGACCGTACAACCTGGGTCTCTTGCCGCAGACCACCTAGCATCCTTACTCGGGGCCGACAAATATAACGGTGGAGAGGGCAGCGAACTTTCAAGACTTGGCGGTTTAACTCCTTCCGTTCATTTGGATAATGGCCTTGTACATGTTGATCGCTTTAACGCTGGCGCATTGGGGTATCTCGGCGTTGTGCCGCACGCTATATATGATGTTTTTGGGGGAGGAGGACATGGAACCAATCCGATGCTCCCGTATTAGCGGCATCGCAAAAATAGCTGTTTTACTTACTGTTTGCGTTGTCAACGCGATCTCTGAATCTCAACCAGAGACCGCACCTGCCTCACTTTCGTCCACTCGGAGTATTTCCCTAAAGGCTTGCGGGTGGGAGCCTGAACATCCTGTTGTGGATTCCACTGGGTATGTTCCTTTCAGTCTGGCGTTCGATCATCAGGGAAATCTCTGGACTGGATACACTACTAAATTATTTAAATTGGTTCCGCGTACTAAGCCCGAGTCCGGCAAGCAATACAACATCGTGGAACTGTCGGGTTCCCCTGTGAAGTGCGCTGTGCGGCTGAATCGACCAACGACGGAAAGTAGTCCCGTGGCAATTTTGTTCTCCAAACAAGACAGCCTACTCGTTGTGGCAAATGATCAACTGCACTTGATTGGCAGGGATGGATTTAAAGATCAAGCCGTTTTCGATATGTTGAGAGTTCCCGATCACGAATACTACTTCTTAAGACAGTCTCCTGGGAGGAAAAGCCTGATTCTCGTTATAGATGGATACACTAAGGCCGATAGCACTTACACTTGGATCGATCCAGACTCGCTGAAGATCATCCACCTCTGCACCTACCCTCCCGCTCCTGACTACCACCACTACATCGGGTTTAGATCATTTGCAGACGACGGAAGATTTGCCGAGCTGGACAATGACGATTCTTGTGTTTTTACAGATTGTGTGGGGAGCATGGCAGGAAAAGGCAAGTTCTGGATTGCAGAAGGCCAGTACTGTTCTGAAAAGACAATGCAGGCCCCCGAGATGATGGAGCCAATCGACACGCGGATGCAACCTATAGACGCGCTTTTGTTTGACGACGAGACCGTGTTTTTCTCAAACAACCGATTGGATGACAATGCGAGAAGCATCGTCATATACGACCAAAATGGCTCTTTGAGCCACGTTGTTTCAGCCCCGGATCGTGACGTAAAAGAGAGCAACTGGGGTACCGTCTCAGAGGATGGGAACCGGGTAGCTGTGGTGATTGACACAATGGCTGGCGGCATTCGCTCGCTCGACATTAGCGATCATGTCGGAGCACGTCGCGTAGATATTTTCGATACGAAGACGTGGAATCGGACTGCTCAGATCGAGTTACCGGTCAAAGGCAGAGCAGCACTAGCGTTTACACCGGATGGCAAAACGCTTGCCATCCGTACTGCTGATCTTGTCCAGTTCTATGATGGCATTCCATAGACGAACGCATAGTTCCAGTTTTCCGGGAGCGCAAGTCGGTGTCAGGTTGGCGGGCGGGTGGCTCAGGTCTGACTAACCGAAGATGAATGGGTGGCCCATGTCTCGATTCTGAGACATGGGATGTAGGATGCTGGCATGGCGAGGGGGACTGGTTGTCTCCTGATCGGCATTTTATCCCTCTCGGTCGTCCGCGCCGCGCGCCTCTGTGTCGTCCCGCTTGACTGCTCCCAGCCGTCCTCCGATCCTTCCGCCGCGATCCTTCCGCCCATCTCCGATCCATCCGCCGCGTGTCTTGCCGGTGGTCCTCTGGGGCGGTCATGATTTTCTTGCGGTGCAGGCGTAAATTGCATATACAATAAGACTGTGAGCATAACCTTCGATCCCGCCAAGAACGAGCGCAACATCCGGGAGCGCGGGCTCAGCTTCGAGCGGGCGGCGGAGTTCGACTTCGCCACGGCTGTCTTCAACACAGAGACGCGCAAAGGCGAGATGCGTCGCGTTGCGGTCGGGTATCTGGACAACCGCCTGCATCTGCTCTGCTACATCCCGTACCCGGACGGGTTGCGCGTCATCAGCTTTCGTAAAACCAATGCAAGGGAGGCAAAACGATATGGCAAGCCGCAAAAAATTGACTGATTCGGGCGGCGAAGTCCGCGAACTGACGACGACCGACGCCGCTGAGGCCGTGCCGTTTTCTGCCCTGCCCGAGGCCGAGCAGGCGATGCTGCGCTCGATCCGCCGACGCGGAGCGCAGAAGGCTCCGCGCAAGGTTCCCATCTCAATCCGTCTCTCGCCCGATGTAGCCGACGGACTGCGCGCAACCGGCGAGGGATGGCAGCGCCGCGCCGAGGATGTTCTGCGATCCTGGTTGGCAACCGCCGCGCGGTAGCCGAGAGGTCGTCCTCTGGGGCGGCTTTGCTGCGTCTGAGGAGGGGAGCCAGCATCGCATCTCGGTCGTCCGTGGCGTCTCGCCTGCTGCGTCCGTGGCGTCCGTTTGCTTCGTCTGAGACCTTGCTCTGACCTGCCCTGTAGCCATCCTCTGGCCTCTGTGCCGACCGGATCAAAGTACGCGCTGCTTCGCATCGGCTGTAAGGAGAGCAGATGAGCAGACGTCCACGCAGCTTCATGCAGCAAGCCGTGTATCGCACTCCTAACGCGAAGGTCGGCAGTTGGACTCTGCCCCGGGCCACCACTCAACCTAAATAAAATAAACGTCTTACCCGTACCCAGAAAGCCATGAAAATCTTCCAGGCAGTCCAGCCAAGTAGAAGCATAGGAGGGGCAAGTTCACGCTGTTATCCGTCTTCAGCTTGCCCGCTCAGACCTCTTCGGGCTCATTTTGCGTTGGAATCAACTCCCACGCTCAGTCTTTGCTTGCGTTGGACAAGAGCAAACTTGCCACAGGAGAGCGAGATTCCTATAATCAACAAATATGTGGGTTGTAGCTGTACATGTGGCTATCTGTAGATGAGTGTAGCTTTGAACAGCAGCGGAAAAATTGGTTTTACGCACGATATGGAAAACCAGCTTGACCGCCGATCCATTGGGTGGCAGCAAAATTTTGATGTATGACTGAGGAGTCCTGAATGAAGAAGGTAGTATTAGCCTCTCTCCTGGCGTGTGTCGTAATTGCACTGGGTGTGACTTCCACACTTGCCCAGACTCCGGTCCAACTGGGATCGCAAACCAACAAGGTTCAGATGCCGGACGCCGAGTACACGGTCTACAGCAACGCAATCAACCAAAGCAATCCGCAGGCCAAGGCGGCGGGGCTTGAAGGCTATCTGACTGCCTACCCCAAGTCTGCCGTCAAGCTAGACGTTCTGGTGGCACTGTTGACCACCTACAGCCAATTCGATGGTACCGGAGTCAAGGTTATCGATGCAGCCGACCGCGTGTTGGCTCTCGATCCAGAGAACCTGCGCGCGCTGACGTTCGAGGCGTACTTCCGCAAAGCAGCAGCCGATGCGCTGAGCGACAACGCAGCCAAGCAGGCCGGATTGAATGCGGCCGCCGGTTTCGCGCAAAAGGGACTGGCCGCAACCAAACCAATCGACATTACGGACGCTGACTTCAAGACGCTGCAAACTGCCGCATATCCGATCTTCTACAGCACCATCGGCGAGGCTGCGCTGACCAAGGCAGATTACGCTACCGCGATCGACACATACAAGAAGGAGTTGGCGTTCGTTCCCTTGGCTCAGACCGAGAGCCCTAACGGACAACTGCCGGACACCTACCAGCTCGGCTTCGCCTACATGAAGTCGACTCCGCCTGATTTGTTAAGTTGCAGCTTCTACATGTCGCGCGTAGTGGCTTACGCGCCAGATGCCGTCAAATCGCAATACGCTCCACTGGCCAAGTGGTGCTACAAGAAGTACCACGACGGAGAGGACGGCTATGAGACTATAGCCGCCGCTGCCAAGGATAATCTCTTTCCTCCCACGGATCTGTTTGCATCGATCAAGCCCGGACTGACTCCGGCGCAGAAGATTCACAACTTCATTAGCACAACGCCCGACCTGGCCACGCTGGCCATCGACGACAAGGAGATGGTCTTCCAGTTCGGCTCACAGGATGACTCCGCCAAGGTCTGGGACGCGATCAAGGGCAAGTCTGTACAACTTCCCGGAGCAGTGGTCGTCGAGTCGTCGCCGACCGTGCTGAAGGTTGCCATATCCAATGACTCAGTTGCAAACAAGACTGCCGACTTCGTCTTCAACCTGACGCCGCCGGAGACGATTCCAGAACCCGCCGACAATGCAACCCTGGCGCAGAAGACCGCATACAAAAAGGCCGTCGCAGAGGCCGCCAAGAAGGCCGAAGAGATCGCTGCGGCAACCACCGTTGGCAAGACCGTCACCCTGACCGGGACCTACGACTCATTCACCACTAATCCCGTCCAGATCATCATGAAGGACGGTGAAGTGATCTTGGCCAAAGCGGCCAAGCCAGCGCCGACGGCCGCTCATCACCCAGCCGCCGCGCACCACGCTCACTAGGTCGCAAGCACTAAACTCGCAACGCTGCCGACTTCACTGCTGAGTCGGCAGCGTTGCTGTTTGTGCAAGTAAACGCTCTGCCATATTGGCGTGGGGGAGGATGCTGTCTGCCAGTGTCCTGAGTCCAAAATTATGTCTCTGAGAGGCTTTCCTACGCACAGGCTCTGGCCATGCGATCGGGCAGAGCCTATGCCGCACCCATGCGCTACTAGCGCGGCACCAGCAGCATCTTTTCCGCGCTCGCTCATTTTTGTACGCGAACTATAGAGACCGAACTCTAGCGAGTCTTGGCTATGTCTGGCCCCAGTAGCTCCTCGGCGCTGGGCGCGGGAACCTCTGGCACGCCGACGCTCTGCAGCGCGTGTTCGTGGTTGTACACAGACTCATGGCCATCGTCCTCGATCAGCCCGGCCTTCAGCAGTTCGAAGGCCTGCTCCGGCGTATCGGCGAACTGAAAGAGGTCGAGGTCCTTGACTGCAATAGCACCCTTCTCGGCAAGGAGCTTGAGGTTGATGACGTTCTTCCAGTAGCTCGATCCGTAGATGACAACGGTAATCTTCTTGGCCAGCTTGTGCGTCTGGGCCAAGGTCAGCAGCTCGAACATCTCGTCCAGCGTGCCGAATCCGCCAGGAAAGACCACTAGTGCCTTGGCCAGATATGCAAACCAGTATTTGCGCATGAAAAAGTAGTGAAACTCGAAGTTAAGTTCGGGCGTGATGTAGGGATTGGGCATCTGCTCGAATGGCAGCTTGATGTTAAGGCCGATGGTTTTTGCACCCGCCTCGTAGGCTCCGCGATTGGCTGCCTCCATTATGCCGGGCCCACCACCGGAGGTGATGACGTAGCGATGCCGCCTTCCGGGCAGTGTTTTGGCCCAGGTCGAAACAAGCTCAGCCAGCTTGCGTGCGTCCTCGTAGTAGCGCGCCATCTCCACGGCGGCCTCGGCCAGCTGTAGCTTCTGCTCAGTCGCGTCGCCACTGGCAACCTCGTGCGCTCGCGCGGGCTGCTGATCGGCGGGTGCGGGCTTAGTCGAGCCGGTATTCTCGAGTAATTCCAACTCATGGCTGGCCACGTCCAGCGCACGGAACCTCGCCGAGCCGAAGAAGACCACCGTGTCTTGAATGCGTTCGCGGCGAAAGCGCGCCATCGGCTCCTGATACTCGGCCATAATGCGGATAAGACGGCCCTCGGGCGAGTTCAAAAACTCCGGGTTCGAATACGCCAGAGATGCGGTGGAAAGCGGTTCAGGTGTCTTTCTGCTCATCGATTGATAGTCACTTTCTTTTCAATATCTTCTGCGGAATCTCAGCAGGTTATTTCGATTCACGTCGGTGCAACGGAATACTTTACTGTCTGCTTGTTTCCTTTGTTTTACTGTAGCGGAACAACGCGCAGCGACTTGACATACATGTGGTGTCCTTCGGGGTGATCGGGAATTTTCCCCGCGTACTCCATCAGCGCGGTGGAGAAGCGAATGTCGGTCTTCCCGTGGATGGAGCTGTTGGTGCGGATTGCGGCAACCGGCTCTCCATCGACCTCATAGACGATGTCGGTCGGCGTCCAGAGCACGCCAATATCGTGAAACTGGCTGTAGAAGTAGTGGCTGAAGCGGCTGTCGAATCCAACCGCTGGAGGAAAGCTTCCATCGATCTTGTTGTTGTGCAGGGTCATACGGCTGATGTTGGGAAAGTGCAGTTCGGCGGCATCAATCTCGAAGTGATCCTCGGTAACCAGCCAGAAGGCATTGTTCAGACCGTCGATATCGGCGGTCTTGATGGTTGCCTCGAAGAATCCGAAGCCGTAGTGCTGTCTACTGATGATGTATCCGGTGGACCAGGCGGCCTTGCATTCGGTTGCAATGCGCGTTCGCAGTTGCAGCCCGCTGGCTGTTGCCACAACATTCTCCGGGCGGCGGCAGGACTGTAGGTAATCGTCGGACTGAAAGAGCCAATCGGCGGCGAGCCTCTGCTGGTCGTCGAAGTTGGAGGC
>CAZPZL010000098.1:0-8434 GCA_964590925.1 uncultured Granulicella sp. | reverse complement strand
AGAATGCTGCGGACTTCGGCGTTCCTCTCGGAATAGACCGAACTGAAGAGACTCATGGAAGTATTGTTTCACGGTTGGCGGGCGCGGGATACTTCTTCAACGATGAGATAGACGAAGGGCTTTAGCTTATTTATCTTTAGTGGCGCGGGACTGCACTGCATTCTTTTGCACTATGCCAGCTTGCCATGCGTTGGCTTGTATTGCGAGCGCGATCCAGACCGGAGTTCTGGAACTGGTGTTGACCTCAACCTTGTCGAGCGTTGGCGCGTACTTGGGGTCAAGTGCGGTAGCCAGGGCGAGCAGGTTGACGCTGGTCTTCGGTTGCCACTGGCCGGAGTAGCCCGCCTCGCCTGCCTTGTCGCGCGCAGCGTCGAAGGGAACCGTGGAGTGGACGAACTCCTCATGCGTCTTTTCGCCGAGGGCGAAAGGAACGAGCCAGTCGACGGCCAGCTCAACCGAGGGTGCACCAGTTGAGACGGTGTGGAACCAGTCCTGGCCATGTGCGCGTGCGGCGAGCGCGGCGGTGGTGAACGGTTCCAGATCGTAGACGACGTAGTGCAGCGCGTCGCGCATGTAGAAGTCCATGACCGAGCCGTCGGGGTGGATGTTGAGACGGCGTTGTCGGGTATAGGCGCGCTCGGCGCGGGCGATGAGCGCGCCGTCGCCCGTTTCATACGCGCCCAGCACGGCCAGCTTTACGCGATGGCTGCTCCAGTTGTTGGCCTTGTCATCGGCGGCGTTCTGCTCGAGCCAGTCGAGGTAGATGGTCGACATCTTGCGGAAGAGATCGACGGTGCGCTGTTCGGTCTCTGGTGGCAGATCGCCGCGCGTTAGATCGAAGGCTACAAAGAGAGGGCCGAACGGAGTCTCGTCGATAGGGTTGCCGCTGGGCTTGTAGGTAATGGCCCATGCGTCAAGAAAACTGGCCGCCTGTGCGAGATACTTTTTGTCGCCGGTGAGGCGGTAGGTGAAGGCGAGACTCTGAGTGATAGGGAAGTCGCGCTCGGCCTCGATGCTTTGGTCGCGAATGCCTTGGTGGGGAAGGGTTCCCTCGGTGTGCAGGCGCTTCATCGGGTGCGGCGAGAGCGCAAGAGCAGAGTCGGCCTCGCGGATAATGGCGCGGGCCTGCGGCGTGGTCTGCTGAACCTTCAGGCTGACGACGACGGCGGGGGAGAGCAGGGCGAAGCTCTGCGCGTGAGCTGCCGAAGCAAGCAGTATTCCGCACAGCGCCGTGCAAAGACGAGAGATGGACTGAGTGCGCGTCATGGGACTACATCCGATCCTTTATTTTGAATGATCCTTCATCTGCACCAGCAGCATGCGCAGCGGAGTCTTGGCCGCGATGCCGTGAGGCAGATTCGGAGGCATGTAGACGAAAGAGCCGGACTGGGCGTGAACCGTGTCCGTACCCAATTGCACGTCAGCTTCACCTTCCAGAAAATATAGTACGGCAGGCGTCGGTGCAGAGTGCGCGGAGAGATTCTGTCCAGCGGAAAAGCCGAACAACGTAACGTTCGCGTGCTCGTCCTTGACCAGAACACGGCTGAGAATGCCGTCAACCGGCAGCTCGAACTCCTGCTGTAGATTGGCTAAAAATTTGTAGTCCATGTACTCCTCTTTCTCGTACTGATGTACACCATCGTACAGCGAGTAAAGGCAGATTCCTCCACATTGGCTACGGGATGACAAACAAAGTGGCTCGTGTCAATTGCAAAGCGCTCTATTTTATCGCTCATATCTCAGAACGAGCACTCAAAATTCGTACTCACACCTCCCCTCTACGGCGGAGGAGCTGCGGCACTTGCGGAGGCAGACCTTGGGGCGTTATCGTCCGGCTCGTTGGCTTCAGGGTCAGACTCCGTGGGAGACTTGGGCGCAGGCGTTGTTGCAGGCGCGGTTATTGAAGGAGTCAGCGGCAGGTCGAGCTGCTTCTTGGGAGCGTTGCCGGTGGGGAAGTTCTCGGTGGGCTTGCCCGCGATGGCGGCGCGCATGAAGTCCATCCACATGGGCAGTGCGGCCTTGGCTCCAGTCTCTTTTTCGCCAAGCGACTGACGGTTGTCGAATCCGATCCAGGTGCCGCAGGTGACCGAGGGCGAAAAGCCGATGAACCACGCGTCGGTGTAGTTGTTTGTGGTTCCAGTCTTGCCCCCAAAGGGGTGGTTGAGCGAGGCTACAGCTGCACCCGTTCCAATGCGGGTTACGGCCTGTAGGAATTGCATCATGGTTCGCGCTGTCTCGACTGAGATGGCCTCGGTGACCAGCGGCGGCTTCTCGTTCATGGGCAGGCCGTCGGCCTGAATGACACGACGGATGGTGTGCGGCTCAATCAGGATGCCATCGTTGGGGAAGACGCTGTAGGCTCCCACCTGCTCGGCCAGCGAGATGTCGGCCGAGCCGATGGCAACGGGCAAAAACGCGGGGATGTTGCTGGTGACACCGAAACGGTGCGCGGTCTCGATGACGGTGCGAATGCCAGCCTTGTCGGCGAGCTTGAGCGCGGGAATGTTCCGCGACTCGGCGAAGGCGTTCAGGAGAGTCATCGACCCCTTGTAGTCGCCCTCGTAGTTGTGCGGGGTGTAGGGGCCGCTGGGCGTGGAAAAGGTGACAGGGCCGTCAACAATCAAGTCGCTCGGCTTGGCTCCGGCCTCGACTGCCGTGGTGTAGACGTAGGGCTTGAACGAGGAGCCGACCTCGCGCTCGGACTGTGTTGCGCGGTTGAACTGCGAGAGCGCGAAGTCGCGCCCGCCGACCATCGCCAGCACCTCGCCAGTGGAGTTGTCGACGGCCATCATTGACGCCTGCACACCAGAGTCCTGCTCCAGTCGCGCGTGATCGATGCCATCCACGGCGGCATCCACCAGACGAACGTAGACCACATCACCAACGGAGAGAAATCCGATCGCCGAGACATTCTGCGTCCATGCCCAGTCCGAGGGCGTCATTACGGCGTTCGTCGAGCCGATCTTGACCACGACGCGCGCGGGCGCAACCTCGGTGACCAACGCGTGGTAGTAACCATCCTTGACCACCGCCTGGGTCCAGTCGGGATTTTTGTAAGTATCGATGTTGAGGCCTGCCACCTGTATGTTGTAGAGATGCCCCTTCCATCCATGACGCCGCTCGTAGGCCGCCACGCCATCCAGTACGGCCTTGTTGGCAACGCGCTGTAGGTCGAGGTCGAGCGTGGTGTAGACCTTCAGCCCCGCGCCGTGTACCTCCTCGGCCCCATACTCTTTTTCGAGCTGACGACGCACCTCCTCGACGAAGTAGGGAGCCTCGGAGTTTGCGGGCGGCTCGATGTTCAGGCCGAGCGGCTGCTCTTCGGCGGCGTCCTTCTGCTCCTCGGTGATCTTGCCGTCTGCCAGCATCTCGCTGAGGACGAGGTTACGGCGGCGCAGAGCGCGATCCGGGTGGTTGATCGGAGAGTAGGACTCGGCGCCCTTGGGCAGTGCGGCAAGCAGGGCCGCCTCTGACAAGGTAAGGTCTTTAACGTGCTTGCTGAAGTAGAACTCCGATGCCGCCTCGAAGCCGTAGGTGCCGTGGCCCAGATAAATCTGATTGGCGTATAGGGTGAATATCTGATCCTTGGTGAAAACGCGCTCAATCTGTAAGGAGAGCAGAATCTCCTGTAGCTTGCGTCCGTAGGTCTTCTCGTTGGAGAGGAAGAGATTGCGCGCCAGCTGCATGGTGATGGTGGAAGATCCCTGCGCGCGGGAGCGGGAGTGAATATCTCGCCATGCCGCGCCGACCGCACGAAACAGGTTCACTCCCCAGTTGCTCTCGAAGCTCTTATCCTCGATGGAGAGGATCGCGTCGCGCAACTCGGTGGGGAACTGGTTGTAGGGCTCGACGACACGGCGCTCCAACGCAAAGGATCCGATCTCGCGTCCGTGAATATCCAGAAGCTCGGTGGTGGTATTGGGGCGATAGCGTTCGAGCGCATCCATCTGCGGCAAGTCGATGGAGTAGACCAGCATCAGCCCGCACATCACACCAAACAGCGAAGAGAGGCCGAGCAACACTAGAAAGGTCGCGCGCGCTGCGATGTGGCGCGTAGGATACTCCGGCCCATGCAGCAGATCGATACCGCGCAGCCGTTCGGCTCTTCCGCGCCACCACGATCTCCGCACCATCTTCACGGGTTCTGGTTCGTCACTGAATAAATCGGACACCAGCCTCATCCCAACCGCTTGCTACTTAAAGCTTGCCGTATTACCCCTTGGTCTTGAGCAGGTCGAGTGCCTTGGTCAACGGCTCATCAAGCTGCACATCCGATTTCTTGGCGACTGGCGCGGCGGTCGTGGGCAGCGCCTCTTCGTCGATGCTCTCGCCCGCGTCCGCGCCGGAGGAGATAATCACATCCGGCGTCACGGCCTCGTCCTGAATTATTTTGCCCGAGGGGGCGGCGTATTTCGCAACCGACAGAATCAGCGCCGCGCCGTCGGCCAGTTCGAAGGTCTTCTGCTCGGCCCCTTCGCCGAAGGTCTTTTCTCCGACTAGATTGGCGCGCTTGTTGTCGAGTAGTGCTGCGGCGACCAACTCCGCCGGACCGGCTGTTCCACGATTGACCAGAACCACCAGCGGCGCAGCCGGCTGAATCGCCTTCGACGCATCGGCGGTGAAGACCTGCTTGGGAAACTTCTGTCCATCCAGCGTGGCAATGGTGCCGCTACTCAATAGCAGGTTGGTCAGACGCACGGCCTGTGGCATCTCTCCCTCGGATACGTCGCGCAGGTCGAGGAGGATTTTCTTGTTGCCAGCCTTCTGCATCCCCTTCAGCTTGGCCTCAACCACATCAACGTGGTCGTGATCCAGAATTCCCGGCTTCAGGTAAAGGATCGAATTGTTATCGTAGAGCGTAACGCTAACCAGCGGTAGAGTCGTCGCGGCGCGCGTCATGGTGGTCTTGACCGGCTCGGCCTTGCCGTCGTGGCCGATGACGCCAACCGTCAGCGTGCTTCCCGGCGCGCCCTCCAGCATCAGGCGGATCATGGCCAGCGAGATGTCGCGGGTGTCGCGTCCGTCGATGGCCTCCAGAATGTCACCGTCGACCAGCCCGGCCTTGTCCGCCGCACTGCCCGGAACAACCGAGACGACCGTCGCATAGCCGTATCGCTTGGACACGTTGATGCCTACCTGAACCCGTCCATCGTTACCAGCGGCGCTGCCAGCTTTGTAGATCTTGTACTCGTCCGGCGTCAGGTAGCTGGAGTCGGAGTCGAGCGACTCCAGCAGGCCGCGCAGCGCTCCGTTGGTCACTGCGGGTATGTTGGGGTCGGTCACATAGTCCTGCTGGATGTGGTGCAGAACTTCGGTATAGACCTCAATCTGGTGATAGGCCCCGTCCTGAGTGTTGGAGGCGGCCTTGACCCCGCTTGCGTTTACCCCGAGAAATACCGTCAGCACCAGCACGACCGAGGCCGCAAGCAGCAGAATCTTGGAAAATTTAGACATCAATCGCAGCATCTCCGTTTGAATCTATAGGGTCGGGCAACTGGCGACTAAAAGCCAGTACGATCAGGGCGGAGCAACTCCGTAGGCCCGAAGTTCTCCCGGCGTTCGTCCGGGCTGCCTTCCTCCAGACACACCGATAGCAAGATGATATACCGGACAACGCATTCACTGTTTAACGTTACCCTTAATTATGTATACCCGACTGGATCGAGCCCATCGCGCGGCTCCCGTCATAATGGGAGCGATTACATTGGCCAGCGTTGTCGTCTTGTTTTTGTGGGACGTGCGCCCAAATCTGTTTCCCAGCCGTGCCCACAATCTTCTGGGCGCGCTTCCGCTGGCTTTGATCGGCGTGGCCTATCTGATCTACCAAGGCGTTCATCGTCCGCCCGTGCAGGATTGGATCAAGGCAGTGCTGCTGGCCGTCGCCTTCTTCTTCTGGGCGGCCAACCAGTTGTGGCCAGACTCGCCTCTGGCCACGCTTTACAACGACATTGCTATTGCGCTGTTTGTCCTGGACGTTTTTCTGACCATGATCGGCTGGCCCGCCAGTTCGCCCGATGAATCGTTCGGCGAGACGGGCGCGAGGAACCTAGATTGACAGGGATGAATTACGGCAGAAATCTTGCTCAATACATCCGTTGGCGCATGGGGATATACTGTTGTTTCCGCATTAACGGAAGAAGTGGAACCTACATCGCAGCACAGAAGGGTAACGCAAAGCATGTCTACACCCGGAGCCGCCACGCCAGACGCGGCCAGCATCAAGCCAGCCACAGGGAAACTTGGAATCATGACGGTCGGCATGGGAGCGGTCTGTACCACTCTCATCGCCGGCGTAGAGGCGATCCGCAAAGGTCTCGCCAAGCCAATCGGCTCGCTCACGCAGATGGGAACCATCCGCCTCGGCAAGCGTACCGAAGCCAACAGCCCGTTGATCCGCGACTTCGTCCCCATCTCCACGCTGGACGACATCGTCTTCACCGGTTGGGACATCTTCGGCGGCAACCTGTACGAGGCGGCCTCGACCGCCAAGGTGCTCGATAAGGATCTGCTGGAGCAGATTCGTCCATATCTCGAATCCATCCGCCCCATGCCTGCGGCCTTTGACCAGAACTACGTCAAGCGCCTCACCGGAACCCACATCAAGAGCGGAAAGAACAAACGCGACCTCGCCGAGCAAATCCGCAAGGACATTCAGGCCTTCAAGAAGACGACAGATCGTCAGGTGGTCATCTGGACCGGCTCGACCGAGATCTTTCTCGAACACACCGCCGTGCACCAGTCGCTGGTCGCGTTCGAGAAGGGCATGGACGACGACGATCCAGGCATCGCTCCTTCGCAGCTCTACGCGTGGGCCGCACTGACCGAAGGCGTCCCGTTCATCAACGGGGCGCCCAACTTGACGGTCGATTTCCCCGCCATGAACGAGCTGTCGAGAAAGAATAATGCGCCCATCGCAGGACGCGACTTCAAGACCGGTCAGACCTTTATGAAGAGCGTTCTGGCGCCAGCCTTCAAGCTGCGTTTGCTGGGTGTCGCGGGATGGTACTCAACCAACATTCTGGGCAATCGCGACGGCGAGGTCCTCGACGATCCAGAGTCGTTCAAAACCAAAGAAGAGTCGAAGCTAGGCCTGTTGGATGTGATCCTGCAGCCGGACCTGTACCCCGACCTCTACAAGGACATCTTTCACAAGGTTCGCATCAACTACTACCCGCCGCGTGGAGATAACAAAGAGGGCTGGGACAACATCGACATTTTCGGCTGGCTCGGTTACCCGATGCAGATCAAGGTGGATTTCCTCTGCCGCGACTCCATCCTTGCCGCGCCGCTCGCGCTCGATCTCTGCCTCTTCATGGATCTTGCCGCGAGAACTCCAAGCCTGCAGGGCTTGGGAATTCAAGAATGGCTCAGCTTCTACTTCAAGGCTCCCGACAGCGCCCCCGGCGTCTATCCCGAGCATGACGTATTCATTCAGTCGATGAAGTTGAAGAACACCCTGCGCCACATTATGGGCGAGGATCTCATTACCCACCTCGGCCTTGACTACTACGCCGGATAAGCTGTGCAAATCCATCCGAACAAGCCCTGCAACCGATGTGTTGCAGGGTTTGTTCGTCTTTGAAGCTGTCAGATATACCTCTTGGCAGCAATGCTTTAAGGATTTCCATTCTGCGTAGAACGAAGAATCCCTCTATTTCGTCGTTGCCTATTTTTGTGGCACTTGTTGAGCTTCCTGTTGTTATAGATCCTGCTCAAAAATACTGCGGCTTTATGTTGTCTTTTGCTCCCAATCAATTGGGACAAGAGGGCACATGCAAGTTGATCGGCAGTGCAGCTTGATCCTCCGCTGCCTTCTTAATGTAGGATGGCCGCACTGGCGATCTTGCTTTGTTTTCAGCCCTTTCCTACTCGACATGCTGTCAGGATTTATCAGGGCAGATTAACGTCTCTGAAGTCAGCTATGGTCTTCTCCGCTGTCCTCTTACATGGGATATTTAGCATTAGTAGCTGTGCCGACATTGAAAAAGCAGCACTTGACAAGTTCTTATACCTCATACATATTGAAGCTCCGCCCCTATTCCTTCTGCTCCATTCGGTCGATAGAAAGACTGATAGTTCATCCGTGAGCCGACTGGGGTTTAACACATGCAACTTGGAACCAGGATCGTATCGATTGCGGTGGGGTCGATTCTGTTGACCGCCGTGGCGGGATTAGTCGTGCAGCGCTCGGTAATTCGCAAGGAGGGCATCGAACTGATGCGCCAGACCATGCGGATGACCATCGACAGCGCGGAGAACACGCGCGAACGAGCCTCTGAGTTGCGCGCTGCGCATGTCTTCGATGCAACCAAGATGAAGGCCGAACTCGCGGCGGCCTCCGACTATCGACAGACCACCGAGTTCAAGTCGGTGCCGATTGTCTCTGCATTCGGTGCTATCAGCGATGCGGCAAAGCGGGAGAACTATACGTTTC
>CAZPZL010000097.1:0-8496 GCA_964590925.1 uncultured Granulicella sp. | reverse complement strand
ACCATCATGCCGCCCAGCGCTGGCCCCATCGCGCGCGCCAGATTGTTCGACCCCGCATTCAGCGAGACACTATCGGGGATCAGCTCGCGCGGGACGAGTTCGGGGACAATTGCCTGCCACGCCGGGTTGTTCATCGCCGAGCCGATGTTCAGCAGAAATGTAAACGCCAGCAGCGACCACGGCGAGATGTGTCCCAGAAACGTCAGCAGAGCCAACACGCCCACCGAAGCCAGCATCCAGCACTGCCAGAAGATCAGCAATCGTCGCCGGTCAAAAATGTCTGCCGTCGCCCCGGCCAGCAGCCCCAGCAGCAACACCGGCAAGCTCGCCGCCGTCTGCATCAGCGCAATCAGCAGCGGTGACGTGGTCAACAGGGTCATCAACCATGTGCCCGCGGTGTCTTGCATCCACGTCCCCACGCTAGAGACGGTGGAGGCAATCCACCGGTCGCGAAAGATCGGAATCTTCAGCGGCGCAAACCCGCTCAGTGGCTCCTGCGGGCCAGTTCCATGCGCCGCGTATGGCGTCTCAAAGGGCATCCCTTCCAGTGTACCGACGCCCGCAATATATGGTTCAAGATGTCGGAGCTTTATGCAACGCCATCCAGACCAGAGCGCCGGACCGCTGTAATGTCAGTTGGGTTTTACTATGCAACATTCATTTGACGCACTACACTCTCACTATGAGCAGGACAACGAATAAATCCATATTTACAGACGAAAACATTCAGGCAATGTTTGGACATGAGGCCGCGGAGAACGAGCGACCGGAGCGACTCCGTCAGTATTACTTTAAGAGTCAAACATTTGATAGAGTCACGGCAGATCTTCCACTCAGAATACTTGCTGGGCAGAAGGGGATTGGCAAATCTGCGCTTTTTACAGTTGCGCAAGCTGAAGATTCAGACATCGGCTCAATTTCACTTTCGATTCGTCCAGATGATGTTTCAAGCATTTCAAGTGATGATTCTGACTTCAATAAGAAGATCACCGAATGGAAGAGCGGATTATTTAAAATCATTCAAGGCCTGATACTCGAACAAATCGGACAAGCTCCAGATGCGGCAGCGGTTATCCCGAAGAAGTCTGGTAAGTTTCTAAGATTGTTGAAAGAGTCGGCCAAGCCATATTTAAGTAGCAGGATTGATCTGAATCCAGCAGAACGCGTATTTGCGGAATCATTTCTCAAAACCAATAGGCTAACTATCTACATAGATGACTTAGATCGTGGATGGCAAGGCGCTAAGGCTGACGTCCATCGACTGTCTGCTCTTTTGAGTGCGTTGCGTGATCTGAGTACAGATAATGATGGATTACGATTTCGTGTTGCACTTAGAAGTGACGTATATTTTGCGGTACGGACTTCAGATGAATCAACAGACAAGCTGGAAGGATCGGTTGTATGGCATACATGGAATAATCACGAAATTCTTATTCTTCTTGTTAAGAGATTACTGACGTACTTTGAAATTCCTTTCGATGAGGATGAGTTGGTAAATACACGACAGGCAAAGCTAGCAGAGCATCTTCACAAAGTGATGGTTCCTGTTTTTAGAGGGCAGGGGAAGTGGCGAGATGTTGCAATTCATCGTGTGCTGATGACAATGGTACGTCAACGTCCTCGCGATATTGTTAAGCTCTGTACGCTGGCTGCTAGGGAGGCCTACAAAAATGATCGCGACATAATTATGACAGAAGATTTTCGTGCTGTATTTGAGGAATATTCGCAGGGACGCATTCAGGATGCCATTAATGAACATCGCTCTGAACTGCCCGATATCGAGAGGCTTATTGTTGGGATGAAGCCTACAAAAATGACCAGTTCAGCTCATGAATCATATTCATTCAAGACAGACAAGCTGCTTGAGAAGATTAAGAATATCATCTCGCAGGGATCATTTAGGTTTGCAACGGGAAAGGAAGCAACGCCAAAGCAACTCGCTGCGTTTTTGTACAAGATAGATTTCTTGATCGCAAGAAAAGACTTGCCAACCGAAATAGATCGTAAATATTTTGAACAGAGCCGTTATCTTTCGTCAGAGTTTGCAGATTTTGGTTACGACTGGGAAATCCATCCAGCATATCGTTGGGCTCTACAACCAGATAGCATAGCAAGGCTTTTTGAAGAGATAGAACCGACACCGGAATGCTAGCTGCGTCGGGTGACTCCCCCGCCTCATCGCGATGGGTGGGATGTACAACATTCGAACCGTATGCCTTTGTCGTTGAGATTGCTGTTGCTGAAAGCGCCAAAGGCGCGTCCTATATTTAGCCTGGGGCGCAGCCCCGGGTCTTCTGCCAGAATCGGCAATCCATCGCGGGTACCCCATCTTCGCGACAGCTTCATCGTCGCTAAGATTCCTCGGCGCCCCCGTGATTGTCCCTGCTGAACCGCGCCGTGCAATCGCGTCGAAGACTCAAACCAAGTAAAATTGTTCTCATCATGTCCAACTGCTACGGTTCGCGTCGTCTCGTTCTGCTTCTGGTTCTCGTACTCTGCCTTCCTCTCACCGCTCACGCCGACGAGGCCACACGGCGCGCCAAGGCCAAGCAGATGCTTACCTTGCTGCACGTCGAAAGTCAGATCCAGCAGTCTGCCGCCAACATGCAGATGCAGATTTTATCCGAAATAGAGAAGACCGCTGGATCCAATCCCACGTCGGATAACAAGTCCAAGATCGCTGACACGGAGAAGAAAATCTCCCAACTCATCGAGCAGAAGTTGAGCTGGAAGGTGCTCGAACCCAGCTTTGTCGATCTCTACGCAAAGACCTTCACCGAGCAGGAGATGGACCAGATCATCGTTTTCTACAAAACCCCAAGCGGAGTCGCTCTGATCCAGAAGATGCCCGAAATTGATGCTCAGGTGAATCAGTATACCGGTTCCAAATTGCAGGAGATTCAGCCGCAGGTCAATCAACTCTACAGCGACCTGCGCAACAGCCTTGCGGCGGAGCCCATGTCGTCGGCGACCTTGCCCTCGCCGAGTGGAGTTACGCTTGCCCCAACCGCGAGCGGCGCCAAGTGAGTGCCGCTGCGACCATCGGCGTTCTGGCGCTACAGGGAGCCTACGACGCGCACTTCCGCGTGCTCGCCGCCTTGGGAGCCGAGCCGCGACTGGTTCGGCTGCCGCGCGATCTCGATGGCCTCGACGGGCTGATTCTGCCTGGCGGCGAATCCACCACCATGCTGAAGTTTCTCGACCGCAACGCCTTCTTCGACCTGCTCCAGCGCTACGTCAAGACGACGCCCACTTTTGGCACCTGCGCTGGAGCCATCTTGCTGGCCAAACGCGTCGAGGGGTCTGCACAGCGCTCGCTCGGTTCGCTCGACATTGCCATTGAGCGTAACGCCTATGGTCGTCAGATCGACTCCTCGATCCTCACGGCCGAGAGCTCGCTGGCAGGCGGCCCGCTGGAGATGGTCTTTATCCGTGCCCCGCGCATCACACACACGGGACCGTCCGTCGAGACCTTAGCCTCGCGCGACGGTTCGCCCACCCTGGTCCGCTGTGGACACATCCTGGCCGCAACCTTTCATCCCGAACTGTCCAGCGACACGCGCGTCCACCAGTTATTTATTGCGATTGTTGGCGGTCGTGCTGTTTCAAAATCGAACACTTAATCGGCAAAAGTACCAAAGTACCGTACTCAATATCATTTTCCACTCAAGTACTTTTGTGCGCGGCACTACACTAGCTTCATCTCAGTCGCACGGGAGCTCCCCATGGAAGATAATTCCCCGCAATTCATCGATGGAAGTCGCACGGAACCCCAGCCGCGCAAATACGTCTATCGCTCGGTCGAGCCGGATACGGACTGCTCGCACCCGTTGCGTCGCTGCACGGACACGCCGCGCCAGTTTCGCGGAGTCGCAGGCGAGATGTGCCCCAAACCGTTGATGATCAAAATGCGCGTCTACCTCAAGCTGAACTAAATCCCCACGCTCGATCGCGACTAATCTTGACGTGCCGTAAAACTCTTCACTACGACGCCCGATGTCTCAAAATGAGACACGCGGTGGCCGGTGCCGTGTTCCATCTGGATCGTCTTCTTCAGCATTCGGATCAGCCCGCGCGACTCCTCCTCGAACCAGCGGCTGCTGGCCTGTTCCCAGCCGACAATAAGGTTATAGCTGGCATCGCATCGCGGACAGCCGAGCGGCGTCTCCAGCGTGCGATGGAAGGCAGCCTCCGGTAGTTTGCCGAGCGGCTCCGTTCCCGAACGAATTGCAGCAATCGTCAGCTTTCCACTCACTGAAACAGAATACCGCCTAAAGACTTATCTGCGAGATACATTACTGCCGTTGGGGTCTAGCACCGGTTGGCTCCGCCCGAAACCATGCCCACGGCTGCGAAACAGAAACCGCTGTCCGCATACGCCGCACTGCCACGGGTATACACCAAAATGAATCAGAACGCTCTGTTGCAAAAATCCATTGCGGTGAATGCGCATGGAGGAGTCGTTCCCGCATTTGGGGCAGATCACTTCTTTTCGTGGTGTCATGGATCCCTGTTCCTGATCGAATCGCGCTGAGCAATGATGGCGCTCAACTTTTTACGCTGCATCCTGAGGCTTGCTCAGTAAGATACTCTATCGGCAGAGAAGCGGCAGGTGCTTATTTTGATCCGGCGATTCATTCACAACGGAAATCCAACTCATGCTGCGGCGATGTCACAAAGCAGGTGACATCGCCACACACGTGCATGAGAGAGGCCGAAGCAAGCCGATAAGAATCAGGCCTTTGACGAACGGAAGCCGCGCACTATATTGAGGTACTTGGCAGCGTTCTCGGTGATGGTCTCTGGATGCCCGTCAGCGATCAGCTTGGGGTTGACCAGATCGGCTCCGACACCCAACGCAAACGCTCCGGCTTCGAGAAACTCCACCGCCGTGGCCTGCGAGACGCCGCCCGTGGGAATCAATTCCACTTGCGGCATCGGGGCCTTCAATGCCTTCAGATACTTCGCTCCGCCCATTGCGCTGGCTGGGAAGACCTTGACCACATCCGCACCTGCCTGCCACGCTGTCACCACCTCGGTCGGCGTCAGCGCACCCGGAAGAACCGGAACGCCGTAGCGATGGCACATCTCGATGGTTTTGATGTTGAGTGCAGGACTGACGATAAACGTCGCTCCTTCGAGGATGCATATGCGTGCCGTCTCGGGATCGAGAACCGTACCGGCACCGATCAGAATGTCGGGGCGCTCCTTGGCCAAACGCGCCATCACCCGAATCGCGCCGGGGACTGTCATGGTTACTTCCATTACATTGACGCCACCGGCTGCGACCGCCGTCGCCAGTGCCAGAGCCTGCTCTTCACTATCCGCACGCAGAACCGGAACCAGACCGATCTCGCGAAGTTTATTAATTACGGCTGCCTTATCCATTAATTCTCCTATTTTTAAATAAATCCATTTATTTATTGTCGAAATTGTTCGCAGAATATTCGACAGAAACTAGCGTTGAACACGCGCTCCTGCACCCTTCATCACACGCTGGACTTCGTCGAAGGTCGCCATCGTCGTGTCGCCGGGAGTGGTCATTGCGAGCGCTCCGTGCGCGCAGCCGCAGTTGACGGCCCATTCTGCGCCCTTCTCGTTGAGGAAGCCGTAGATCAGGCCGGAGGCAAACGAATCGCCACCACCGACGCGGTCGAAGATCTCCAGATCCGGCATGGGACGCGCCTCGTGGAAGTTTCCTTCGTAGTAGCAGACCGCTCCCCAGTCGTTGATGCTGGCGGTCTTGGCATGACGCAAGGTCGTCGCTACCGCGCGGAAGTTGGGGAAGGTCGCAACCGCCTTTTCGATCATCTTGCGGAAGGAGCTGGAATCCAGCTTGCCGAGATCGTCGCCGACTCCCTCAATCTTGAATCCCAGCGCAGCGGTAAAGTCTTCTTCGTTGCCGATCATCACGTCTACAAGACTCGCCAGATCACGGTTCACCTCGGTCGCCTTGGCCTTGCCGCCAATCGACTTCCACAGCGAGTCGCGATAGTTCAGATCGTAGCTAATAATCGTGCCGTACTTGCGTGCTGCAGTCATTGCCTCCTGGGCAACCTCAGCCGTCGACTCGCTCAATGCGCAAAAAATTCCACCGGTGTGCAGCCAACGCGCGCCCTCTTTGCCGAAGATCTCGTCCCAATCAATCTCACCCGGCTTCAACTGGCTGACCGCCGTGTTGCCACGGTCGCTGCACCCCAATGCCGCGCGCACTCCGAATCCACGCTCGGTAAAGTTCAATCCATTGCGCGTCGTCCGGCCCACGCCGTCGTAGTTCACCCACTTCACATGCGACTGATCGACGCCGCCCTGCAGCAGCAGATCCTCCAGCAGACGTCCCACCGGATTGTCTGCCAGTGCAGTCACCACTGCAGTCTTCAGCCCGAAGCAGCGACGAAGCCCGCGCGCGACGTTGTACTCTCCGCCGCCCTCCCATACATTGAACTGGCGCGCCGTTGCCACCCGAACATCGCCCGGATCGAGCCGCAACATTACTTCACCAAGACTGACCAGATCCCACTTGCACTCTTCCTTTTTGCGTAGAACAATACTGTTACTCACGCCGTGCGCCATTGATTCCCAGCTCCTTAAGTAAATTTCGTTTTTTGAAGCAAAAGTTCTAGCGAAGCTCGCGCATGGGGATGCCATCCATGTCGTCGTAGGCCTGATTTTCTCCGCCCATACCCCAGCAGAAGGTGTAGTTCTTCGTCCCAACGCCGGTGTGGATTGACCAGCCGGGCGAGAGCACGACCTGCTTGTCGTGCATGATGATGTGGCTGGTTGCATCGGCCGGTCCCATAAAGTGAGCCACGAACTGATCGGGTTCGATGTCGAAGTAGAAATAAATCTCCGAGCGGCGATTGTGGGTGTGCGAGGGCAGCGTGTTCCAGTTGCTTCCTGGCGCCAGCAGGGTGAATCCCATCACCAGTTGACAGCTCTGAATGCCATCGCGATAGATTGCCTTGTAGATCGTCCGCTTATTGCAGGTCTCTAGCGAACCTAGTTCCAGACCCTTGAGATCCTTGAACTTTGCCAACTGGGTTGGATAGCCCTTGTGCGCAAGGTAGCTTAGCAAGTAGAACGTTGCAGGATTCGACGCCGACTTACTGGTGAATGTAACTGACTTACTGCCACGACCGACATAAAGGCAGTCCAATTTATCCAAGTCGAAACTAATGCCGTCGACGACCACAGTGCCCGAGCCGCCCGTGTTCAGGACGCCCAGTTCGCGCCGCTCCAAAAAATACTCAGCGCGCAACTCCGGCTGCGTCTCCAGTGTCAGCGCGCTGGTAGTTGGCACAGCTGAGCCAATCACAGCGCGGTCCAGATCCGCATAGGCCAGATCAATCCGATTCGGCGTAAACAGGTCTTGCAGTAGAAACGTATCGCGCAGCTCGGCGCTCGTCATCCGCGCATAGCGCATGGAATCTGCCATCTGAAGTAACTTCATAGCTCTCCTTCTCGCTCCACGTCGAGTCACACCAGCGCAAAGCTACCCTCCATATTGTAGCGGACTGGATTTAGGTCAGGAGGTGATCGAACGCACAGCAGCGATTACGCTACGAATGAGAGGAGATTTGCGGCGGTTTGGCAAGCCGGAGAGCGACCAGCGCGCGAACCCGCAGCTCTATCGCTTCGATGGAGTTGTCTTCGGTCTCGTGGTTGGCAACCGTCAGAACGCGCTCCGGCTCGCGCGCGGCAATCGCCAGATACGCCGCGTGAATGCGGGCGTAGAAGGTGTCCGACTCGCTTTCGAAACGATTCTCGTCGGGCGATGGTGTTTGACTGAATATGCGTGTTTGCGACAGTGCCTTGCGATGATTGCGACGACGAGCGCGTTCCAGCGCAGCCTCAAGCGGCGGTAGTAACAGTACCGTCAGATCGGGCTGAAGATTGTTACAGACGGCCGCGTGCATTGCGAGAATGCGTTGGCTGCCAAGCTCTCGTCCCGCGCCCTGATACGCCTCCGACGAATCGGTGTAGCGATCACAGAGCACGATGGAGCCAGCGGCCAGCGCGGGCTCGATGATCTCTGCGATGGCCTGCGCGCGGTCGGCGAACATCAAAGCCATCTCTGCCAACGGGCTCATCTGCCCAAGCGTGGACTCCGTTTTCGAATCGAGCAGAACCGCGCGCAGACGATCTCCCAGCGCGGTCGATCCCGGCTGGCGCAGCGTGACGACGCTGTAATCAGAGGCCCTCAGCCACGCAGCAAGACGCTGCATCTGCGTCGTCTTGCCGGAGCCGTCCAGTCCCTCGAATGTTATGAACCTTCCGCGTGTCATCGGCTCAAGTCTATCGCATAAGGCGCTTACGATTACTCCTTCGATCGTTCGCGCAGCTCGCGGATGATCTCCGGCAGGCGATGAAAGATGGCAACCGAGCGCAGCCACTTGCGGTTGTCAATTGCCGGGTAGCCGCTGACCGTTGTTCCCGCCGCGACGTCCGAGGGGATTCCGGTCTGCGCGGTGGCGATGGCTCCGTCGCCTATGGTGA
>CAZPZL010000096.1:0-8560 GCA_964590925.1 uncultured Granulicella sp. | reverse complement strand
GATTTGTGCCCGGGATTGCACGGCTGCATCTGCCGGACATCAATCTAGCTGACTCGGCGGTGGGTGTGCGCATGGCGGCGCTGGAGAGCCGTTACGCGACCTTGCTACCCTCGGTGATTGGTATGGCGGCGAGTTGGGATGTGGATGCGGCGGCTCTCTATGGCTCGGTGATTGGCCGCGAACTGCGTGCTGAGGGCTTCAATATGTCGATTGGCGGCGGGGTGGATCTGATCCGCGAGCCGCGCAATGGGCGCAACTTCGAGTACGCCAGCGAGGATCCGATTCTGTCCGGCGTCATGGTGGGCCAGCTTGCGCGCGGGGTGCAGGCCAATCACATCATGGGCGATATCAAGCACTACGCATTCAACGATCAGGAGACCGGACGCAGTACACTGAACGCATTGTTGAACGAGCGCGCTCTGCGTGAGACCGATCTGCTGGCCTTTCAGATAGCGATTGGCCTGGCTCATCCGGCGGGCGTGATGTGTTCCTACAACCATGTGAATGGCGACTATGCTTGTGAGAACGACTTCCTTCTGAACCAAGTTCTAAAGCGCGAGTGGGGATTCAAGGGCTTCGTGCTCTCGGACTGGGAGGGGACGCACTCGACCGTGAAGGCCGCGCTGGCAGGGCTTGATATGGAGCAGCCGGGGACAAAGTACTTTGGCGCGGGGCTGAAGCAGGCCGTGCTTGACGGGACGGTTCCGCAGGCGCGGCTGGACGAGATGGTGCATCGCATTGTGCGCAGCATGATTGCCAGCGGCGTGGTTGACCAGCCGCCGATGCCGCGTCGCGTCGTCGATCCGTTTCGTGGACGCGACGATGCACGCAAGATCGAAGAAGAGAGTATTGTGTTATTGCAAAATCAGGATGATATTCTTCCCCTTTCATCCAAAGCAATTCATAGCATTGCGGTCATCGGTGGACACGCCGACGCGGGTGTTCTTTCTGGTGGTGGATCGGCGCAGGTGGATGCACCAGGGGGCAACGCGATTGATCCCAGGCCGGGGACGTCGCCATGGGGCAAGCCGGTCTACTTCCCCTCGTCTCCGCTGCGCTATATTCGGGAGCAGGCGGCACCTGGCACTGAGATCACCTATGACGCGGGCAACGATCCGGCGCAGGCGGCAAAGACTGCGGCAGGCGCCGAAGTAGTAATTGTCTTTGTCACACAGTGGATGAGCGAGGGGCAGGATGCGGCGACGCTCAGCCTGCCGGACCGACAGGACGCGCTGGTTGCGGCGGTTGCAGCGGCCAATCCCAATACAGTTGTCGTGCTGGAGACGGGCGGGCCAGTGAGTATGCCATGGGTGGCGCAGGTCAAAGGCATCGTCGAGAGCTGGTACCCCGGCATTGGTGGCGGCGAGGCGATTGCGAACCTTCTCTTTGGGAGCGTTAATCCGTCGGGCAAGCTGCCGGTAACCTTCGCTGCGACCGAGAGCGACCTGCCGCATCTGCACGTTACGGGATTGACCGAGCACACCAGCAACAACGGCGCGGATGCTGCAGCGGCTCGCAATCAGCCTCGCGACTTCCCCGTGGACTACAACGTGGAGGGCATGGCGGTCGGCTATCGCTGGTTCCAGATGAAGAATCTGAAGCCGCTGTTTCCATTTGGTTTTGGCCTCTCGTATACGCGCTTCGTCTACTCTAATTTGAAGGTTGATAACGAGGCAAAGAGCGTGAGCTTCGAGCTGCGCAATACGGGGGCTCAGGCGGGCGACGAGATCGCCGAGGTCTACATCACACTGCCCGCGTCTGCAGGTGAGCCGTTCCGCAAACTGGCGGGATGGCGGCGCGTTTCGCTGGCTGTGGGTGCGAGCCAGACGGTTGAGCTACCGCTCGATCCGCTCTATCTGTCCATCTACTCGATTGGAAAGCCGTCGGCTGGCAAGGGCGCATGGGTCCGGCCCGGCGGCGACTTTTTGATCGAGGTGGGCGGCTCGTCGGCGCAACTTCCCCTGTACAAAACGGTTCAGTTGGCCGCGACAAAATGACAAGAAAGACTCGCATGGCCCTAACGGATTCGTCAGGGCCATGCGAGTGTAGCTTTGGAATGGAAGGTTAGTCGTTGGCGGCGGCAGCGGCTGACTCGGGCTTTCCGTCACCCGGCTTGCGGATGTCGATGCCGCCCTTGAAGAATGCGCCGTCCTCGATCGAGATACGCGCAGCTGCTACGTCGCCGGTCAGCGATCCCTCGCTGCGGATGTCTACACGGTCGCTGGCCGTGACGTTGCCCCGAACCTTGCCCAGCACCACAACCTCGCGCGCCTGAATGTTGGCTGCGACCTGTCCGTTGCGGCCCACCGTCACGCGGTTCCCCGGTAGCGAGATGGTACCTTCGATTTTGCCGTCGATGTACAGCGACTCGGAGCCGGATACCTCTCCCTTGATGACCAGCGACTTGCCGATGGTGGCCTGTTCGCCAGCAGGCGCTACGGCAACCGAGACGGCTGCAGCCGATGGGCGCGCCGACTCGTAGCTGCTGGGGGACGGGGCCGAGGGGCGCGTGGGCTCGGGTGTAGAGGGGATGGTCGGTCCTGTCTGGTTCGGTTTCCACATAAGTCGGTTGTTTCCTTTCCAGGTTACTTGAAAATGGTTGATACAAAATCGTTGTGCCAAAAGCGTTAGTGCGAACTTGTACAGGAAGACCTCGTCATTCTGCGCGGCTCAACCTTCGTGCAGCAGTGCAGGCCGGAGCTTTGTGTATCCCCTGTCACAACGATACTACTCCGCAATGGCAGAAAAATCGCGCGAGACTCTGCAATTTGGGTGGAAAATTTTCTATACAGGCGGCAATGTGTTGTGCGAATGCAGCCGGGCCGAAAAAAGTATTGCCAACTGCTGCGTCACGCGATACTCTGCCGCCCATGCAGATCTTTCGCTCGGCTGTGGTGCATCTGCCGACATGGACGCTCGGCCTGTTTGTGCTGGGCGTCCTGCCAACCACACAATCGACCGTCTTCGCCGCCAGTGCCAAAGTTCACGTTGTGGCATTGGGAGTTGCGCGCAAGGTTCTCTACACTCCGCCGGAGAGCGCAAATTCTGGGCGCAAATCCTCCGACTCCATCTCGCTCAAGATTCGCCCGCTTCTGGTCGACGGCCGACAAAAGGAGTGGACCACCGGCGACGCTCATGACGTTACCGACCGCAGCTTCACCATTCGCCGCGCTTTGCACCTGAACGACTCGCTGCCGAACGAGACGGTGCCGCGCTGGAGTTGGCAACCCGGCCCGTGGCTTCTGGTTGATCGCGTCACAGGGCACATCTCCGCGCTGCATCTTCCAGACTTCGACACGGAGGTTTCTGATGTTGTTTGGTTTCGCGACTACGCGGCCTACTGTGGCGTGGGTGCGACGGCCAAGGGAGGACTCTTCGCTATAGTGGCGCAACTTGGAGCGCGCCGCCCGGTGGTACAGAAGCAGATCGGCAAGTGGCCGCAGAATGAGCCTGCCGAGCCGGTCTGCAAGCCCGCCCTCTGGCAGCGCTCGCCCATGCGCGTCACCCTACAACCGACCGCAGGCGACGAGATGACCTTCGACGTTGTCGGTGAGGCGTCACTCATCGAAGACAATGAAAACGATGATGCGCCCTAGGCGCACAAAGAATCACCTGTGGCCCCATCGATCATCAGTTGCAAATCGAACCTCCTCACTGCGAGGCATTGCTCATGACACGGTTTGAACTGCTTCATCTGCTCATCGCGCAGGCCCGCGCCAATGGCTTCGAATTCCGCAAGTGGTATGTCTCCCAGCTTGGCCTGCGCTGGCAGGGATCGCGTCAGGCGGTCGAGACGCTCTCCACCGAGCGCCGATACTACGCGCTGCTCTTCTCCCACGAGTTTGCCTCCAGCTTCTGGAAGCCCGGCTCGCAGATCACTTTTCAGGTGCCTGCGCAGAGCTTCACCCGGCGTATGGCTGACGGCAGCATCGCAACGGTTACCCGCAAGTCCTTCACCCGGCGCAGCGCACGCACCGACGCGTGGCTCTATCACCTGCGCGAGTTGGCCGCCAGCGAGGAGCCGCTCAGAACCATGCGCAAATATCTCCGCGTGGAGGATGATCTGGAAGACGACCCTGCCCTGTCCGACGATCTGCCTGACGACGCCCCGCAGCCAGCCTTATCTCCCGTAGCGGCCCATTCGAATTCCCCCGCGCAGAGGCCTGCTCCAACTCCCTTGGCCAAAATAGCCAGCTTGCGTAAGCAGAGCTTCCTCTGAAGCTCTACGGTGTCAGCCGCGCCAGAGCCTTGCGTGCAGCCTTGGCCTGCTTGTCCGGCGGGTCCAGCTTCAGGCAGGCGTTGTACTCGGCTATCGCCTGCTCACGCTTGCTGAGCTTCAACGCCGCCTCGGCGAGTGCGAAGTGTGCATCGGGATCGTCGGGGAGCGTCTTTACTGCGTCCTGACTGCGCAGATATGCGCCTGCGAAGTCGCCCGTCTGGCTGTAGTAGTGCGCGATGCTCAAGTCTTCGGCCTCGCGCTCCTCGGGCGACTGTAGCTTGGTCGCCACCGGATTCACTCGGTGTAGCAGATGCCTTCCCGACGTACCTTCGCTGCCCTTGTCCTTTACCGCCGACGAATCCGCCGCGCCGTCTCCTGTCTTGGAATCGGAATCGACGTCTCCTGCTGCATCTGCTGCGTCGTCTGTGGGGTCGGCGCTGCTCGAAGAGCTGGAGGTGTCCTTGCTTTCCCCGCTCGCATCTGCGTCAACGGTCGCTCCACTCCCTTTGTCTTCTTCGGGAAAGGGAAACTGCATCGCCACTTTCTTTGCCGCATTCGCGCTGGAAGATGCGCTAGCAGTAGCGTTTGCTGTAGCGTCGGGTGATGTCGTTCCGGCAGTCCCCCCATTTACATTCGTATTGGTCGAAGCAGGCGCTGGGAGCGTGCCGCTCGGATCGGGTAGTGCCGGACCTGCTGCGTCGCCGCTCGCTTCTCCCGGAAAGGGAAACTTCTCCGTTACGCCCTGTTGGCCTTTGGCCGCAGGCGTACTATTTTGGGCTGTAGGTGACGTGCCTTTGGCCGCAGGTACTGTGCCGCAGGGCTGCGGTTCCGGTTCTACAGAGCAAGGTGCAGGATTCCCCGTCGGCGCACGCTGTGCTTGTCCTGCAACCGCAGACGTCGCCAGCAACCCCGCGGCAAGCAACACACCAAACCATCTTGGCATCGCCATCTCTCCCCTCTCTCTCCAGTTTAGACGCAATAGAGATCCGTATCGCCTTCGTGCTGTTCGCCGCGTCCGCTACAGCCGTTTCAGGTATGCCTTAGCTTCTGCCAACTCGGGAAACAGTTTTTCTTCGGCTTGAAACGCGCGCGAGTGGACGCAGCGTCGGCCCGCCTTCACCTTCACTGGATGTTTCAGATGCAGCATCTCGTGATAAAGCAAATACTCGATGGCGCTTCGCGGCGTGTCAGCGCGGTCGAAGACGCGGCTCACCATGATGGTATTGTGCGCTGCGTCGTAGTGGCCCAACATTCGCCGCGCGTGGTGCGCGCTCCAAGTCAGTTGCGGACGCCCTAGAAGCCCGTGGAAGAAGCGCTGGTTCAGACTCTCGAAGACCTCATCCAGATCGTAGCAATCGCCCTGCGCCGAGAGGATCGTCTTGCGTCCCCGTGTCTGGCGAATCTGCTCGGCCTGTCGCGCCACGGCCTCCGACGAGACGTACCTCCGATAGCAGTTGGTATGCATCGGTGCCAGCGGCAGCTTCCTGTACAGCTTGGCAAGCAAAATGTGTGCGATCGCACGATGCACCGATTCGGGAGCCGCCTCCAACAGGTCGGAGAGCCGCACCAGCAGCCGCCCCTCGCGCAGCCGGATCGTCGTATTCAGCGACGTAAACCGGCGAAAGCGGATGTCGAAGGCAGGCATAGGCGCGCGCGGACGCAGCTCACGATACTCCTGCTCAAAGATCTCGGTCAGTGCGGTAGACACAGTTTCTGCCAATGCGGAAGGCACACTCGATTCGATTTCTATGGCGTTGCTGAAGTAGTACCGGCAGGTAGATCCGGCGTGGGAGGAGCCGCTGGCGCACTGGGGGCGACGGGTGTCGACAGTGCCGGACCGCTGGCGCTGGGAGTCGCTGGAGAGAGCACGGGAGTTTCAGCAAGCTGTAGCGGCTGTAGCTGGCGGATCTGCGACACTGCAACCTCGACTGCGCCGACCCGGTCCGAATTCATATCGTGAATCGCGGTGCGGATGTAATACACGCCCTTAACCGGCACGCTGATCAACTGGCTGAACGCCAAGTTGCCTGCCTGTAGCTTCTTGTAATCGTCTGGAGTCAATCGCTTATACAGCCGGTCGCTCACCGTAACAACCTTTTCGCCATTGGTATTATAGACGAAGCTCCACACCTCGATGGCGCAATGGAAGTTGGCGTCGGCTCCTTCGGGGCAGTTGACCGATGTAGCGAGCGATCCTTTATCAGGAACCACCTCCACCAAATACTTCTGGAACGGCCCCTTTACGTCCAGATGAGGATTGACTTGGTTGCCAGCCAACGCCGTCTCATCAGTAGACGAACCCGCCGGACGGATTCTCGTCTTGAACAGGATTTCCGTCAGGTCTGGGCCGCCGTGCATCATTGCTGTCGCCATCGTCGTGGGATTGCCCGTGGCCAAGGCCGCGCCGCCCGCTACCAGCTTGTTGCGATCATCGGGATCGACGGCAAAGTAACCGTTGCGATAGCTCAGATTCTTAGCGCTTGAGTCGGATACCTTGACCTTGATGGTGCGAAATCTCGAATCCCATTGGGTATCGGTCGGCGAATAGGTAAGCGTGTAGTAGTTCGATCCCTGCTCAATCGCCTTCGCGACTGCTGTGGTCAGGTCGTTGGTGTTGATGAAGGCCTCGCCGCCGGTATCCTCTGCGAAGGTCTGCATTGCCTGATGCCGTTGCGCGCTCTCCGTCATGAAGTCCATGCTCGTCTGTGCGCCAGTGGCCCCGGAGTTTCCGTCGATCGACTGTATACTCTGAGACGCATCGTTGGCCGGATTGCCCTGCAGCCCAAGCACGTCCACGGGATAAACTGCCACCTGAGCGCGTGTCAGCAGGTTGTCGGTCTTGCGAATCTCCTCGTCGTTGCGCAGTACCGAATCGTTGGGATCAGACTCGTTGACATTCGGCTCGATGTCCAGGGGAAACCCTCCGGAGAACCAGATAACGTTCTTGCGCCCGGGAATGCCCACCAGATACCGCGCCAGATCGTCGAACGCATTCAAGGTGTATGACGCAATCATTCCCTGTTCGAAGGTAGTTGTCATCGCCTGAAAGCGGTTGACCTCGTCGACCATATCCTGCGTCGCATCCGTCCCCGCCAATGAGTTGGAGAGTGTAGTGTCGCCCTGTGTTCCGCCAAACATCGTATCCGTCATGATGTCGGAGGCCTGAGGAGTTGCCTTCTTCGAAGACAGCGCTGCCTTCAACACGGATATGTCCGACGTGAATCCCTGCAGCATAATCAGATGTGTTGTCAGTCCGAAGACGGCGATGCGTGTTCCAGCCGGTGCCTTGTCCAGATAGTCCAACAACCTCTTGTGCATGACCTGCTGGTAGATCAATGGCGTATTCAGGCAGTCCATCAGGATCACATTCACCGGGCCATTGGCCGGAGCGGGGCTCTTGTTGGTGAACAGTCCCGCTGGCAGCGGTTTGGGCGCAACGATCTTTGATGTCTCCGAGGCGGGCAACGCCGTATGCTCCTCGAAGTTTCGGATCGTCTGAGGCTTACCATTCTCCGTCAGCGTGAAGTCTGACTTCTGCAATCCATGCACGGGATTCTTCTTCGAGTCGGCGACCACCACGTCCAGAACTACTAGATTACTGTGCGCGCGAATTGTATGCACCGCTGTCGTACCTTGTGCCTGAGGCCCGTTGGGCAACGCTGCGGTCGAAGCCGCCGGAGCTACAGCAGGTGCGGGCGTAGCTGTCGCAAGCGTGGAACTCCCTACCTGTCCGTGTATCCGTAACGTCACAAGTGCTGCTAAAATAGCCATAGCGGCAAAAGTAAGAATCGAGCGACGCTGAAATCTGCTTGACGGCTTGTGACGCGACATAGAACCCTCCTGCGGGTGCATACCAAGGATACACTCCGGCGAAACAAGATACATCTTGTTAGACCCCGAATTAGGGGTTAAAGTTGCCGCGTGCGTGCGTATGCGCAAATTATCGGACTCAGATCCCCCGTCGAATTCCCGCCTAGTCCGGTTCAATCCGGTCGGATACAGGCGATGCCCCATCCTTAGCATCCTCAAAGGGATGAGAGATATGCCCTACCTGCAGCTTCACCAGTTCTGGCTCGGCAATTCGCGTCGGCCCCAGCACGGCGATCTTCGGCAACGGCCCACGCACCATCGCCACCTCGTCGCAGGCGTAGAGCCGCGGACAGGCCTGACAGTCCTTGTAGATCTTGTCCGGCAGCGTCGTCCGGTCGGCCAGACGAAAGCCGAAGTGGAAGAAGAAATCCGGTATCCGCGTGAACAAGCACACCGACGCCACACCCTGCTCCTCGGCCTCCTCCAGCAGCGCGCGCAGAATCCGTCCGCCCGCACCCTGCCCCTTGGCCT
>CAZPZL010000095.1:0-8563 GCA_964590925.1 uncultured Granulicella sp. | reverse complement strand
TTGCATGGTGCCCAATCGCGATCCGACTATTCTGGGAGGCATCCCGAATTCGGCGTGTTGGGAGAAAATCCCCGAGGGTAAGCTAATAGAATATCGGCTCAACAGCAGCGGATACAGAGCGGATGTAGAGTTCGGACCCAAGCTGGATGGAACCTATAGGATAGTTATCGTTGGCTCATCCTTCGCCATCGGAGCGCGGACTCCGATCGAAAAAGCATTTGCCACGCGGCTGCCAGAGGAGATCCGGCAGCGGACCGGACATAAAGTTGAGATCTACAACGAAGGGATGGCCGGATCTGGCGGCTATCCGCACGTTGTCGCGCTTCGAGTCAAGAGTGCTCTGCTGGCCAAACCGGATTTGGTCCTTTGGATATTGACACCCTGGGATGCCGAACACATCGCAGACATCACACCGCTTGCCAACAATGTGATAGATTCTGGGGGACCCAAGCGCCGGTTGCACGAGGCATGGGCCAGAAGGTCAGTTCGGGATATTGTTAACATAATTTGGGCTGCCGCGCCAGCTAAGATCCGGCGTATTGTTTCTCAAACACGAACTTCGCTTTTGCTGCAACATTTCCTGTTTGAAAGCCAAAGTCAGTACGTCAAGTCCGAATTAATGGAACCTGATGAAGAAGTGGGCTTCCTCAAGGCCGAACCGACTGCAAAGTGGCGTGACAATCTTCGCCAATTCGATTCCTATGCCGCAGACATCGAGGTATCGGCCAAAGCTTCGGGAACACCATTTGCGGCTGTGCTGATACCCAATCGCGCCCAGGCGGCCATCATCTCAATGGGCGAGTGGCCAGCTGGCTACAACCCCTACAAGCTTGACAACGAACTGCGCTCCATCATCGTAAGTCATGGCGGAATTTACATCGACATATTGCCGGACTTCCGCAATGTACCCAATCCCGAGAAGGGATACTTCCCAGTTGAAGGTCATCTGACTGCCGAAGGGCATGCAATAGTCTCTGACCTTCTGGCCAAAGAATTAACCAGCGGTGCTATCGCTGAACTCAAAGCAACCGATCAGTCGCAGCCCCCACAAGAGCGAGGGAGATGACCATGGACTTAGCTTCTTTCATGTTTGTGCTCTTCGGCTTGGCTGTGGCATTGATCTCAAATCTTAGTCGTTCGCATATATGGCGCTCGATTGTGCTCATGGCAGCGAGCCTCGTTTTTCTGGGAATGCTGGCGCATAACCCACTTCTCTTCCTGCCGTTAGCAGGATTGTTATTGTTGGGTTACACCAGTATCGCCCTGCAGGCACGGGGCTGGCCCCAATTATTCGTAATGTGCCTTTTGGCGATTCTGCTTGTCTATATATGGCTCAAGAAGTACACGTTTCTTCCTGAAGCAATCCTCTTACATTTTCCGTACTTCACGCTGGGTCTTTCTTATATTTTCTTCCGCGTGCTTCACCTATTAATTGAATCGCGAGATAGCAGTGAGAAACAGCACATCGGGCTGGGCGCTTACCTGCTCTACACGCTGAATTTCACTACGCTCATCTCCGGCCCCATTCAGCGTTATGACGAGTTTGCCCGCGACCAATTCGCGGTTGAACCGATCCTTCTTGGACCGCGTACCATCGGCTTGCAGTTGGAGCGCATCATCCGCGGCTACTTCAAAGTTAACGTGCTGGCCATGCTGCTCCACGCAGTTCAAGAGGATGCGCTGGCGCAGCTTGTGCATCCGTATTCGCCGCCATCGCTAAAATTCTTTGCCGCCTTCCGCCTCGTCCTCGTGTATCCGTTGTTTTTATACTCGAATTTCTCCGGATACATCGATATTGTGATTGCGCTGGCCCGACTGGTGCGATTGCGCCTACCAGAAAACTTTGACCGTCCTTTCTCGGCTACTTCGTTCATTGATTTTTGGAACCGTTGGCATATCACGCTGTCCATGTGGCTAAAGGCGTATGTATACAATCCGCTACTGGTGTCGCTGATGCGGCGCATCACTTCACAGGCGTTGCAATCGTTGCTTGGCGTCTTCTGCTTCTTCGTAACCTTTTTTCTGGTTGGCTTATGGCACGGTCGCACCTCAGAGTTTATCTTCTTCGGTGTGTTGCAAGGTGGAGGAGTCGCAATCAACAAACTTTGGCAATTGGGGATAACTCACGTCTTGGGACGAAAGGGATACAAGGCATTGGCGAGTAACTCGGCTTATCGTGCAACGAGCCGCGGCCTGACCTTTAGCTGGTTTGCCTTCACGTTGTTCTGGTTTTGGGCCGATTGGAAGCAGATCAACAAGATTTCAGCTTCCAATAGCGTGATGGTATGGCTCGCTGTCTGGCTGGTAATCTGGCTTAGTGCGACGGTGGTGCTTGCGTTTTGGGAGTGGTTGCGCGCCACACTCCTGTCGATCAAGACCTCCGAGGGACCAGTGTTCACCAGCCGCTATGCACGTGTGGTCTATGCGTCTGCACTTGGCCTGGCGGCTTTTTACGTGACCTTCTTGCTCAATCAACCAGCTCCGGACATTGTCTACAAGGCATTCTGAGGATGCGCGGCAACTAACGCCGACATTTTCAACTACTACCCGGACTTTGTGGATAAGTTGGAGGTCGGCAAAATCTAGCCTTTGGAGACCAAAGGCCGCGAAGACTTGAGCGATCCCGGCAAATGGGACCGCCTTCAGCAGTGGTGCAAGGACGCCAGCAGACTAGGCTCCGGGCAGCAGTGCCGTGCCCACTTTGTCCGAGAGGAAGACTGGAAGCGATACAAGCCAAAGAGCTTCCACGATGCAGTAGTGGTTTATGAAAATGAAAAACCATAATAATCCTCTCTGTTCTGTTGCTCGCAAAAAGTGTCACAACCGCTTCGATTCCCCCTGTCCCAGACAACGAATCTGATTGGATAACTATGCCAACATTGTGAAATGAAAATTGACGGTATGCATTTTTGCACCGATGTCGTGCCCTATCTCGCCTCTTTGCGGCCCCAGCTTCCATTTGACGATGAACCAACTCAAAGTTTTTTTGTGGCGGTCGAAGCAAAGACAAGATTCGGTCGTAAAAATCGCGCAAGACCGCATCGCTGGGGGCGACTATGGGGACAACATACGAGAGATCTATCGGAATTTATTTTTAATACCACCTACTTACAGTAACTATTCGGCAGACGTCTCGACAAAATCCAAAAATGTCCAATAGCCAGTGAAAACAATGGGTTTATAGCGAGATTATCGTCCAATAACGAACTATCTTATCTCTTGATATCTGGGGGAACTGGAGCTGGTCCAAGGGAATCCAAATGCGATTCCTTTGTGCGCCTATACTCCTCTATTGACCGTGCTTGTCCGGGTGCATACTATTTGATTCCTCCATTCTTTGTGGAACTTTTCTGCACGAATGCTGGATGTGGAATGGAAGCATAGGCCCTTGCAAGAGGCATTTTATGGCTGACAGTGATGCCCGCAGCATTCCATCCGAGGTCGATCTCCCGCTAGGCGCCAATCTCCCGCCCCAGACCAGCATTGGCGAGCAGGAGACTCAACTTTTGTGGCAGATCAACCACCTGATCGGCAGCAGCATGTTGCAGGAGGATGTCGTCCAGGCCGCGCTTCAGGGCGTTGTTGACTCGGTCGGATGCGACGTAGCGCTTCTCTTCCTGCGTCACGACAAAGGCCTCGATTTCAAGGCCATGGCACCCGCCGACTGCTCCAGCACGATGGATGGCCGGCAGCGACATCGTGTTGGAGAGTGCCTCTGCGGCATTGCCGCGCGCGCCGGAGAACCCGTCTATAGCGTCGATATCTCCACTGATATCCGCTGCATCTATGCCGAGTGCAAGGCCGCTGGAATGCGTTCCTTCGCCGCCATCCCCATGAAAGACTCTGACGGCGTTCTGGGCGTTCTCGGCCTCGCCTCGAAGAACATCCGCGACTTCCACCGTCAGTCCGCCTTTTTGGAGACGCTGGTTGCCGTCATCTCAATTGGCATTCGCAACTCCATGCAGCACGAGCACCTGCTGCGTCACTCCGCCAATCTTGAGCGGGAGATCAAACAGCGCAACCGGGCCGAGCAGGCCGTACGCCAATCCGAGGCACAACTGCGCGCCTTGGTCGTCAATGCACCCTGCGGCATCACTCGAGCCAGCATTGCGCAGGATCGCTTCCTCAGCGCTAACCCAGCGACCGTCAATATACTGGGCTACGCCACTGAGCAGGAGATTCTCGACCTACACCTCTCCGTCGATCTGTATTGGTCCGCGCTAGGCCGCTCTGAGTTCCTCGATAGACTACCCACCGATGGTTTTTTCAGCGGCATCGAGGCTTTCTGGAAGCGCAAAGATAACAAGCGCATTGTCGTGCGTATCTCCGGCTGGATCGTCCCGAATCCAAAGCAACCTGACGATAAGATCATTGAGGGAATCTTTGAGGACATTACCCAGCAACGTCTTTTGGAGGAGCAACTGCTCCAGTCGCAGAAGATGGAGGCAGTCGGACGCCTCGCCGGAGGCATTGCCCACGACTTCAACAACCTACTCATGGTCATCATGGCCCAGACCGAGATGCTGATGATCGACATGGACGATCCGGCGCGAAGCCGCGCACAGAAGATCCTCGATGTCTCACGCCGCGCTGCTGAGTTGACCGCACAACTGCTCGCCTTCAGCCGCAAACAGACCACCCAGCCCATTGTGACCACACTCAATCGCCTGCTCGGCGGAGTCTCCGACATGCTGCCCCGTTTGGTGGGAGAGAACATCGACGTGCGCTTCGCCCAGTGCGATGCCCCTTGGCCAGTCAAAACCGACAGCTCCCAGTTCCAGCAGATTGTAATGAATCTGGCCGTCAATGCACGCGACGCCATGCCCAACGGCGGCTTACTCACCATCGAGACGGCAAACTGCCAGATTGGCGATGAGTACCAGGCAAGTCATCCCATCATGCCGGCTGGCCGCTACGTCATGCTCGCCGTCACCGACACCGGAACCGGCATCGACCCGCATACTCTCGCGCACATCTTCGAGCCATTCTTCACCACCAAGGAACCCGGCAAGGGAACTGGCCTCGGCCTCGCCATGATCTACGGAATCGTCAAGAACAACGACGGTTTCATCTGGGTCTACAGCGAGCCCGGCCTCGGTGCCTGCTTTAAGATCTACCTGCCCGTGTCCGAGGAGGAACCGCTCGCCGCCGAGAGAAACACCCAGCCAAAAGCTCCGTCGCCCAAGCGCAGATCCACCATTCTTCTGGTCGAGGACGACAACAATCTGCGCGAAGTCATTGCCGAGTTTCTCAAGATGGGAGGGCACGTCGTCATCGCGGTCGATGGCGTGCAGAACGCACTCCGCGTCGCCTGCGAACGCAACTGCCAGATCGACCTCATGCTGACCGACGTGGTGCTGCGTGACGGAAGCGGCAACCAGTTGGTTGCCCACCTGGAACAGCACGGGTGCCACTTCAAGGTCATCTACATGTCCGGCTACTCGCCCAAAGCCATAGTGCATCAAGGCGCTATGGACGAGCAGACCTTATTCCTGCAAAAGCCCTTCTCCTATGCCACATTGGTCGAGAAGGTCGAATTAGCCCTCGCCGCAAAACCCTGACACGCCTCCCCCGAGCCGCCATCCTGAACGCGGGAAAGTCTTTGTATTTCATCATGTACTGTTTTACAGAGCGGGGCGCGGTATCATCCTCAAATGAGGATTCTGCTCATCGACACTTGCGGCGCAACCGGCAGCGTCGCCGTAGCTGACACGGCTCGCGAGCCTGCGATTGTAGCCTTCGCCAGTCTTCCCGGTCGCACCGCCAGCGAGCGTTTGCTTCCTGCGATCAAGCAGCTCGCCGCCAGTGCCGAGATCAGCTTGCAGGCCGCCTCGCAGTCAGCAGCTGGCATGCAATCGCTGGAGGCTGTAGCCGTCGTTCATGGTCCCGGATCATTCACCGGTGTGCGCGTCGGCCTGAGCGCGGCCAAGGGACTGTGCGAGGCACTCAATCTGCCGCTGATTGCAATTTCGCGCCTGTCCCTTTTGGCCAGCCGTGCGGAGAGGCCGCTCGCCACGCCAGTCCGAGCACTGCTCGACGCAGGGCGGGGCGAGTTCTACTCTGGCCTCTATGTTGATGGCCGCTGCCTGCACGAGGCTCTGCTGACCCGTGACCAGCTCCTCGCCGAGACCGTTTGCGCCGCTGCACCCGAGGCCGTCGTAACCTGCGAGCCAGCCGTTGCTGCGGCGATCACAACGCTCGCACCGCAGCGAGTCGCCGAGCCGACCGCCGCCGACGCCCTGCCGCTCGCCATCGACTGTATCCACCAGCGCGCCTTCGAAGACACAGCCATGATCGACGCCAATTACCTGCGCCGCAGCGACGCCGAGATATTCGCCAAGCCAACGCTTCGCGCGGTTGAATCTAAGCATAGTGTAGTAATTCAGAGCTTTGGCGGGCCGGACGGAACACCCGCGCGATGAACTCTCTGGCAGTATCTCTACGTCGCGCCGCCGCCACGGATCTCGATGCGATTCTGGCACTGGAGCGTGCGACCGAACGTGCGCCGCACTGGCCTCTCGCTGCTTACCGCGAGATTCTTGATACGTCCGTTGTCAAATCTTCAGCCGAAATCCAACGCTGCCTGTTCGTGGCTGAGTGCTTCGCTGCTGCCGAAGAGGACGCGAAGATCGTTGGCTTCGCCGTTGGCCTGCTGCACCCCGCGCCGCGGCATATCGCCAAGCCGGAGCGCATCGCCGAATTGGAGAGTGCTGCCGTGGTCATCAACGCGCGTCGTTCTGGTGTTGGCCAAGGCCTGTGCCGCGCGGTCTTCGACTGGTGCCGCGCGCAGGGCGCAACCGAGGTCGTCCTCGAAGTTCGAGCCAACAGCTCGGACGCTGTGGCGCTGTACGCCAGCCTCGGGTTCACTTGCGCTGGTCGTCGTCCACGCTACTACCTCGACCCCGACGACGATGCCTTGATCCTGCGCCTTCGCTTGAGCTGAAGCCGCGCTAGCGCACGACCACAATCTCGCGCATATTGTCCTTGCCCAGAAAAAAATGAAAACTCTGATACGACTCGAAGAGCCGCTCGATCTGGCGATTGGAATAGGTCGCCTGGATGGGATACTCTCCTGCGCGTTGCACATCCACCGCGCTGTCATTGGTCAGGTGGTAACGATGAAAGCCAGCCTTTACTCTATCCGGCGTACCTGGCCCGGACGGCGGATGAAACATCGCCAGCAATTCACCGCCTGGAGCCATCACCGCGTGAATGCGTTCCAGCGTCGGAGCCACCAGCTCCACCGGCAGATAGTCTAACGTATCCCAGAACAGCACCACATCGAAGTCGCGTCCGGAAAAATCCAGATGGGTCTTCAGAAACCGCTCGACATTGAAGTGCGTTCCCTCGCCGTCCTCATTCGCCACCATCCACTCGCCGCGCGCTGCATCCTCCACTAGATTCGCCAGATAGATGCTGTGCCCCAGCTCGGTAACAAAATTGATGTTGGTCGATGACGTTGGTCCCATGTCCAGAACGCGCAGCGGCTCCTCACCTCGCATTCGTCCCAGCAGTTGGCCCCATCCGCTGGAGTGTCGCGAGACGCGCTCGTTCTCGCTCGCCGCGCTGCCGGTGGATTTGTACTTACTGCCAAAGAAGCTGGCCATCGCTCGTTCTCCTTCTTGCTTAAGGCTGAAATTCCCGCTTAAGGCTGGAATAATCCCGCGCCGGAATTTTTCGCCGCGTCAACCTGCTGCGCGGAGACCGTCTTAGCAGTCTCTGGCGCGGCGGGCGCTGGTTGTGTGGGCTCAACCAATTCCACTCGGCCCTCCATGCTTGCGTTCTCCTCAATCGACAGTCGTTCCGCCCTCAAGTCGCCCTTCACCACGGCCGTCTCACGCAACTCGATCCGGCCCAGCGCGAGCACATTGCCCTCGACGGACCCGTGAATGACCACCTCGTGTGCTTTCACCTCGGCTCGAACCTGCGCGTTCGGTCCCACGGTCAATCTGCTCTCAAGCAGCGTGATCGTGCCTTCCACCACGCCGTCCACATACACGTCTTCGTCGCCCGATACATCGCCATTGATCGTGACGGACCTTCCAATTACGGTTGCACCCTCTGCTAGCTTCATCTGTGTCTCGCTCTCCCCGGCACATTGGTGCCTGTCCGGACTGTATACAAGGACCTTGCCGAACTATACCCAGCCCAGCGCAACTAGGCAAACTCCAAGTTGAACGGCAGGTGCAGAATCCGTCAACATTTCCCATTTTCCAACTTTTTTGCGGGGCATGGCGATTCATGACGCAAGTGCATACATGCCTGATTGAAGATGGCAATCAATCAGTTCGAAGTTGGACTCTTCGCGTAAGACGCTCTTCCCCGCGATATCTTCGGGGAGAAAACTGGAGCTGATTCGTCCTACGACTCTGAATCGTGGAGATGGAATCGGTTTGCAGCTTACAATAAGGGCGTTGTGGTGTGGAATGTTGTCGATGCGGTCTCGTTAAACCTGCCGCATACGTTGGACTGTGCGGCAGAATTTCTTCGTCGCTGATAGAATTGGAATGCGCCGGGATGGCGGAACTGGCAGACGCAGCGGACTCAAAATCCGCCGATCGCA
>CAZPZL010000094.1:0-8569 GCA_964590925.1 uncultured Granulicella sp. | reverse complement strand
GCCGATCACCGATCCCTCGCCGGAGACAGCAAACGAGATCAGATCGTCGCCGTAGGGATATGTACCTCCACGACCGTCGCATACTCGCGCGTAGACCCGCAGCCAGTCGCCACCATCGGCGACCAGATCGCGGCCGCAGGTATCCACGGTAAGCTGGATCTGAGTCGGCGTGCCGGGCGCGAGCTGGACGTAGCTGGCCGCCACCTTGCCCGCGATCAGCCCTTCGGCGCACAGCTCGCCGTACTCGGTGTCTGGCGTCGCTGCGTTCGAGCCGAAGAGCATCGAGCGCCCTTGCGAGAATCGCCGTACCTCGAACTGGAACCAGGCGTGAGGCAGAGAGTGACCGGTTTCGGGAGATTGCGTGGCGATTTCCTTGCCGTTCTGGGTCAGCCGCACCTGCTCACAGTTGCTGAAGACCAGAACCATCGAGGGCGACTGAAAACTGGTATAGCTGGCGATGAAGACCATTGGCCCAGTCTCGACGTTGGGCAGATCGGTCGAGGTCACTGGCGGTCGCTGACTCTGGAACATGTAGTAGTCGAACTTGGGGATGCGGAACAGATCGAGCGGCCCGCCCAGGAAGGGCTGATGGTGATAGCCGCGGTAGGCGTCAATACCAGCCCATACCCCTGCACCGCTCTCTATGGAGCGCTCCGCCGTTGCAGGCTGGCCGTGCAACTGATAGATCCGGTCCAGCATATGAAAGTGCGTGTTGACCTGCGCCAGCAACGGCGCCTCGCCCCATCCGCGTGCCACCCGGTTCGGCCCCTGCTGGTCGCTCCAGTTATCAACCACATCGCCCCACTCGCGATTCCACTCCGGCTTTTGTCCGCGATTGTTACTGTACTGCACATCCCAGCCGCTGAATCCATCGACGGCCTTCTTCAGTCGGTCACCCGCAGTGTAGGCCTGGTCACCTGGATACTCTTGGTGTACGATGCGGTAGAGCTCTAGCGCAGTGGTCGAGTTGTCACTCTCGTTCATCTGCGCCTCCCACAAGATGACGCTTGGGTGATTGCGATCACGCCGCACCATACAGCGCGCATTCTGGTAGGCCCGCTCGTGGAAGGTAGCGTCGCCCATGAACTGCCAGCCTGGGTTGGAAACAATGGCTAAAATGCCCAGCTCATCGCATGCGTCCATGAAGGCCGGATCCTGCGGATAGTGGCTACGATATGACGTAAAGCCAGCGTCGCGCAGCTTTTTGGCGTCCTTGTAGTGCGCCGATGCGGGCAACGCATAGCCGACGTAAGGGTGATCCTGATGACGATTGGCTCCGATGGAGAAGAAGACCTCGCCGTTGATCGTGAGGCCATGCTCGCGGTCGAACGCGATGCGTTTGATGCCAACACGGGTGAACTGGTCGTCTACCGTCTTGCCATCGCGCAGCACCGAGCTGTGCAGGACGTAGAGATGCGGGTGCTCGGGGTGCCAGAGCGCGGGGTTCGTGAGGTCTAACTGTGTGGCAACCGTCTGATAACCGTCCGCCGCGCCGGTGACTGGCAGCTCCTTGGTTGCAGCCAGAGTTCCATCCGGCGCGTAGAGTTGGTGGCGCAGAGAGATCGATCCATTGGCCAGAGCCAGCTCAGTCTTGATGTCGATGGTCGCGCGTCCGGCATCGATCGATGGAATAGTGACGAAGATTCCGCCGCCTGCCGGTTGATTGCGCAGAATTGGGTCGGTGATATGCACTCGATCGAGAACAACCAGGTCTACGCTGCGATACAGTCCGCCAAAATAGACGAAGTCCAGCTTGTTCTGCGGCTTGCCCGGAGGCACCTGCGGGTTGTCAGCGTTGTTCAGACGCAAGGTCAGGGTGTTCTTCTCGCCGCGGCGGAGAAGCTTTGTGACATCGAGAGTAAAGGGAGTGTAACCGCAATAGTTGGTGTGCAGGTGCTGGCCGTTCAGCCAGACGTCTGTGACCTGCATCGCCCCCTGGAACTGCAGGCAGACAATGTGATCCCGCCAGGCAGCGTCAGCGGCAAAGCTCTTGGTGTACCAGCATGTGCCCTGGAAGTTGCGTCCGCCGCTGGCGTTGACCGGCTCCAGCCGCACGGTGTGCGGCAGGGTTACCGCCTCCCAGCCGCTAGTCTTCAACTCGCCGAACTGGTTGTCGCCGGTGACGGCCACCGTCGGTGCACCCACGTCCTCACGATAAAAACGCCATCCGCGGTTGAAGCTGAAGATCTGCCGAGCGACTGGCCTAAGCGGCCACTCCGGCCGGCTAGCAAGTACGGTTGTTGGAGCTTCCGGCAAGCGAAACATAGCATTCAGTAGCGGATCGTTCAGCATCAAGCCAGGCGCAACCAGAGCCCCGGCATATAGAAAATCTCTTCGCGTCGACATCAATCACCATCCCTTTCGTTCGCCCCTAAGATTATAGTTTGCTAAATTCGGCTGTCTACCGGAGTTGAGCGAAGCATGGATCGGCCGACGTTCGCAGCTTGCGACCGTCGTTAGAAGACTTGTCAGTTGTTTTGAAGCCGTATTAGATTGGATCGAAAAGAAATGGAGTTATCGATAAAGTGAACCTATCACGCCGCAGTCCAGTTGACACACACATTGCTTCTTTTTTACACAGGGCATGGGAAACTGTGTCTCGAATTTGCGTCTTTGTAGCTCTGCTATCTATAGCACTAGCACTGCTTCCGATCTCAGACACTCCGGGAGCCTTCGCTCAAGCCGCTTCGCAAAATGGCCCATTCGCGCAGCGGCCTTACATGGGCTGGAGTTCCTGGAGCTTCTATCGCAATCATCCTACCGAGACACTTATTAAGGCGCAGGCGGACGCACTCGTAGCTAATGGACTTCCCCGACTCGGCTACCGTTATGTCAACATCGACGACGGTTGGTCCGACGGCTTCGACGATCATGGTATCCCGAAGCCCAATCTCACTTGCTTCCCCAGCGGCATGGACGGCATGGCGAAGTACATGCACCAGCACGGCTTGCTCTTCGGCATCTATCTTAATCCCGGTATCACCGAAAAGCTCTATCGGCAGAACCCGCTGATCGCTGGTACGACTGCCCACATTGCCGACATTACGGACATCACTCAATCTGGCAGCACGCGACGCAACTCCTATCGCATCGATTTCACAAAGCCCGCGGCTGTAGCCTACATCCAGTCGCAGGTAAAAGAATTCGACAGATGGGGCATCGACTTCATCAAGTTTGACTTCGTCGGCCCCGGTGGCGGAAACCTTCCTGCGGATAATCGCGAAGAGTTGCGCCAGTGGCACATAGCAATCGCACACGCCTCGCACCCTATCTGGCTGGAACTATCGAACTTTCTATCGATCAATCAGGCGCAGTTGTGGCGCGCTACCGCTAATGGATGGCGCATTGAGAACGATATTGAATGCTATGGATGCGACAAAGCTACAGACGAGACCAAAGGCGATCTCACACAGTGGTCTAAGGTAGCTGGCCGATTCTCCGACGTTGTGCCCTGGATTCCGTATGCTGGTTCAGACGGCAATGGCGGCAGTGGTTGGAACGACCTGGATACCTTGGAATTAGGCAACGGCAATAAGGATGGACTGACACCCGCCGAGCGCCAGTCCATGTTTACGCTGTGGGCGATCTCCTGTGCTCCGCTCTACCTTGGCTCAGACCTCACCAAGATAGATGCGGCAGACCTCGCCCTGATCTCCAATAAGGAGATCATCGCAATCGACCAGGCGGGCATACCCGCGCGTCCGCTAGACATCCAGCACCTGCGCAATAAGCCGCAGCAGGCTTGGCTCACCACATATCCCGATGGCTCAGTCGTACTCGCACTGTTCAATCTGGCATCCGACGGCTCGGACGTAAAGGTTTCGTGGCGCGAAATCGATGCCTTGCGCGACACACATCTGGCAGGTGGCGCTACCCCGCCAATGCTGCACGACCTTATCTCCGGCACAGACGTGAGTGGCCAGAGCGATGACATCAGCCTCCATTTGGAGTCTCATGCAAGCCGCATATTTCACATTACAGTGCGGCAGTAGTGCTGTTCGGCTAGGGAATGGCAAGCAAAAATACAAAATCAGAACCGTGAGCACACAATGACGGTATCATCTCGTTCCACTCGACTTCTACTCTCCCTGCTCCTATGCCTCCCTTGGGCTACAGCGCAGCGTGCCACTCGTCCGCAGCAAGCAGCTCTGTCGGGCACGCACAAGCGGCTCTCGCTCGACCGTGGCTGGCTCATCTATGTGGAAAATATTCCATTTGCCTTCATCAGCAGGCATCAAGCCACTTAGAATCTGTCCACAAACTGTAGTTTGTGGACAGATTCTAAAGCTGTGGCTGTTCGAGCGGCTTATAGTGAACCCAGTCGAAGTCGACGAAGCCGGAGTTGGAATTTTGCACCGTCGTATAGGCAAACAGTGACGGTCTGGATCCCTTCCACCAACTGAATCCGATACGTACCGGTGGCGCAATCTGCTGGAATGTCTTTCCATCGTCCACGCTGTAGAAGTAGGTCGCCATATCTCCCTCGACATGCACACGAAGCTGCACTGCTGCTGCCGTCAACGGAGTGGAGGCGGCGATTGCATCGTGCGCGTGAAAGAAGTCGAGCACGCGAGCCTCTCCCGTCTGAACGACCTCCACGCCACTGGCCGCCTGCTCAAACATTGCAAGGCCAGCGTGGTCGCCGTCCTTCATGGCGTGGAGGTCGAGCCGGGAGGTGAATTCAAATGACTCGTCCTGCATCATCTGCGTCAGTGTGTTGCGCGCGGTGAATAGATTCGCTGCATAGCCGGGTTTCAAACGTAGGTAGCCGGGTCGTGCCGTCAGTGACCAATCCTCATCTACCGGATTATGGTTCCACTCCCATTGCGGCCCCAGCATCCTCTCGTGGAACTCATCGGAGGTCTGCGGGCGCTGCTGTGAGTTTTTGCCGGAATGACTTGGTATCGCCCAAGTATTGACCGGCTGGCCTATAGTGGCATCAGCTGCGGCATCGCCCATAATCGGCCAGTCATCGGCCCAGCGCACTGGTTCCAGGTGGATGATGCGACCGTGAGCGCCACGAGACTGGAAGTGAATGAACCATCCCTTGCCGTCCTGACTCTCGATGTAGCCTCCTTGGTGGGGACCATTGATCTTCGTGTCGCCTTGATGCAGCACGACTCGATGTTCATATGGCCCGTAGATAGACCTTGAGCGCAGCACTGCCTGCGATCCTGTACTCACCCCCCCAAAGGGCGCAAAAATGTAGTAATAGCCGTTGTGCTTGTATAACTTCGGCCCCTCCAACGTATGGAGATTCTGCGGATCGCGCACGATCTCCTTGCCCTCGTCGAGCACCGTCTTTCCATCGGGCGACATCTGATGAAGGATCAGCGGGCCTGCTCCCAACTTTGAGTGCACAAGGTACGCCTTGCCATCGTCGTCCCAGAAGGGGCACGGATCTTCAAGGCCAGCCTGCGCGATTACGGCAACGGGCTTTGACCAAGGCCCGGTGATCTTCGCCGCCGTGCTGACGAAGATGCCCTCATCCGGCGTGGGAAAGTAAACGTAAAACAGCCCGTTGTGTTTGCGGATCGATGGTGCCCACACGCCGCGTCCATAGCGATTGCCACCCACCATGTCGTAGCGCGGATCAAGTTCGACCTTCGGAAGCACGTGCCCGATGATTGTCCAATGCACCAGATCGTTGGATTGCAGGATCGGTAGGCCCGGAACAAACTCGAACGTTGAAGCAACCAAATAGTAATTGTCGCCGTCGCGAATCACATCCGGGTCGGAGTAATCGGCAAAGAGCACTGGGTTGCGATACAAGGTCTGTCCCGTAGCTTGATTCGGCACTTGTGCACTCAGGCTCAGACTGAAAGATATGCAGGCGGCTAGAAGGCGCCCCTTCGCCCATCCAGAGAAACTGCACAGCTTTGGTGAATTCATTTGAGAGTATCTCATTTTTATCCTTGCAGATCGAGTTTGTCAGCCAGCCTACGAAGTCACCACCTTCAGCGTGATTCCGATCTCTGACGATCCGGGCTTCTGTTCCGGCAGTTTGACGCGCAGGCCGGTAGCCTCCTGCGTAAACTTCAGTTTGTCACCGCCGCCCAGCAGCGAGACCGCCTGAACCTTAGCTGGCGACTGCGCGCTGCCCGTTCCGAGTGCCGGCAGAACCACCTCTGCGCCGGGCCAACCCTGTACGAAAGCGAACAGTTCGTTGCGCTTGGTGGTGTAGCGGATGTCGTCGGCACCAAGATCCGGCTTCTTATTCTCGTTGAAGCCTCCGTTTCCGACCGAGACCTTCGTCGACGGACCCTCGCCATAGATCTTCCAAGGCTTCGTGGCGTAGATTCCCTCGCTATTGACCGCCATCCACTGGGTAATACCATCGAGAACCTTGATTTCTTCGTCATCGAGCCTGCCCGAGTTGGGCAATGGGAAGTTTAGCAGCAAGTTTCCGTTCTTGCTGACGATGTCCACCAACAGATCAATCACCTTCTTCGATGACTTGTACTTTCCGCCCTGCTGGTAGTGCCATCCGCCGATGCAGGTATCGGTTTGCCACGGCACGGGCGAGATGCCGTCGGCCACACCGCGCTCGCGGTCAAGAGCGGCAACTCCGCCCTGAGCAAGATCGCGCGGCTCCTTTGTGAAGTAGACGGCTTCGGTCTTGCCACCGTGCTTACGCGCGCTGATGTTATAGGTTTCGGCGACGGTCGAGAGGCCGTAGCTGTCAAATGGGATCGGGCCGTCGGTGTATAGCATATCCGGCTCGTGCTGATCGACCAGATCCTTGACCCGCAGGTAGTACTCCAGCTTCCACTTGTCGGGAGCATGGCGGCTCATCGATGGCGCATGCTTGATATAGTCCACCGTCTCAGCGGAGAGGTCGTGGTAAAGATCGGCATAGGCTGGATCCGTCCCGTCATAGGGAACTCCCGCGAACTCGCCCTCGATGTCGCTCAGATGCGAGACCGCCAACCAGTTGTAGGAGTTCGACAGATGCTCGCTAACGCCGAAGCGCAACCCACGCTTGCGAGCAGCCTTGGCGTACTCTCCGACGATGTCACGCTTGGGACCGGTGGCAACCGCGTTCCATCGCGGCTGGTGCTTGGAGTTCCACATATCGAAATTGTCGTGATGCACGCCCATCGAGAAGAAGTACTTGGCGCCAGCCTTCGCATAGAGGTCCAACAGGTGCTCGGGATCCCACTCCGCGCCCTTGAACTGTGGCACGAGATCCTTGTATCCGACCTTCGACTGCGGGCCGTAGGTATCGCGATGGTACTTGTACTGCCGTCCTCCCGGCATATACATATTGCGCGCGTACCAGTCGCCCTGCTCGACGCCGGACTGCGGACCCCAGTGCGACCATATACCGAACTTTGCCTCGCCGTACCACGCTGGAATCTCATACTTTGAGAGCGACTCGGTGCTGCCAGTGAACGGCCCCGCCGTCAGAGGAAGAGAGGCAGGCGCAGTTGCTGCGGATGCACTTTGTCCTTGCGCAAACGAGAACGAGGGCTTGAGAGCTACAGCCGAAAAGAGGGCGATGGCACGGCGTCTGGTTAAGTTCACGTTATCGATAACTCCATTTCCAAAAGTAACTCAATGTATCGGGTTGCGCCGACAGTTGGCAAGGGAGCAACTCGCAATAGCAGAGCTAACACATTTTCAAAATAGATTGAGTAGTCGGTAGAGGTATCCATCATCAACTTTCGTTAAATAACGGAAGGCTGCACTTCCACAGCAAATTATCAATACATACGGGAGTTTATAGACAGAATTCCGAGACTATTGTGGGGCATCATGGCCTCATACTTAAATCTGAGCGATGCGGAAGATGTGAGCGGGCAGTTTGGCGGGGTTGAGCGAGACATAGTTGTGCTGGTCGCTCCAGTGGTAGCGGTTGCCGGTAAGCAGATCTTCGACGTCGAAGCTCTCGTCGGTAGTGAGGCCGAGAGGCTGAAGATCAAGATCAACAAAGCCAGTCTGTTCGTAGAGTGGATCCAGGTTGACAATGACGAGAATGGTGTTGGCGGGTGCGTTGTCTGTGTTTGGGGTTGACTTTGAGTAAGCGATGAGCTGGGGGTTGTCCGTGGCGTGGAAGTGGAGCGAGAGGTCGCTCTGGAGTGCGGGGTTGGCGCGGCGGATCTGATTCAGCAAGGTGACGAGCGGGGCGAGTGAGTCTGGATCGGCGCGATTCCAATGGCGAATCTGATATTTTTCGCTGTTGAGTTACTCCTCGCTGCCGGGGCGGACGGGCGTGTGCTCGCAGAGTTCGAAGGCCGGTCCGTAGATGCCGTAGCTGGCAGCGAGAGTCGTAGCGAGGATGAGGCGCTGCTGGAAGGCGGCGCGACCTCCGGTCTGGAGCGAGGCGTGAAGGATGTCCGGCGTGTTGGGCCAGACGTTGGGGGTAAAGAAATCACTGACCGGGGGCTTGGTGATCTCGTTGAAGTAGGCTGTGAGTTCATCCTTCTGCGTGCGCCAAGTGACGTAGGTGTAGGACTGGGTGAATCCGCCCTTGGCCAGCGAGTACATAACGTGCGGGCGAGTGAAGGCCTCGGCGAGGAAAATAGCGTCGGGGGAGTTGCGATGCAGGTCGTCGATGCACCACTCC
>CAZPZL010000093.1:0-8590 GCA_964590925.1 uncultured Granulicella sp. | reverse complement strand
ACATCGTCATCACCGCCCCATAGCGAAGCTCCACGGACGAGCGCAGATCAAAGCACACTGCAAGAGACCGTGACAGGCTACCTGATTGCGTTCAGGATGACGGCTTCTGGCGTCGTTGAGGCAAGCGTTGCTGGGCGGCGGGCAGGGCCAGCGTGGCGCGGGCCTTCTTGGGCAGCTTGGCGTAGGTGATGTCGTAGGCGGCGCGCAGCTCGCGTTGCCATTCGGCGTCGCTGAACGCGTCCCAACTCTCAACGGCGACCCAGTGAATGCGCGCCATGTAGGGCGCGGGGTGCAGCCCCTCGCGCTCCAGCAGCTCAGGGTAGCGCGTGGGGCCAGCGGAGTAGGAGAGGATCAGGTGCGGCTTGCCGGTGGCTGCGGCGGGCGGATCGTCGAGGTCGATCAGCGCGAACATCTTTCCGCCAATGGCCTTGTCTCCCACCCAGAAGACGAGGTTCGCGCCCCACTGCATCGTCTCAACGACGTACGGCAGAGTGAGCAGATATCCGCGCATGCGTTCAGCATCCATGAGTAGAAGGTACTAGGCGCGGGGTGCGCGGGACAAGGTGCAGACTGCTTACTTATCTTCTGTATGTGCCGGTTCTACCAGATTGAGGAGTGTATATGTTGTACTGGTTCTTCCGTACCGACGTACCTCTTTCCTAAGCAATCGAGCATTAAACCACTTTCCAATTCCTTGTTCTTCTTCGATCCTCTTAAGGAAAGATTCGCTCAAGGTCTGCGCTACCTTGCCCTCTCTATAATCACCGTGCTCTGATCGAAACTCGAATCGTCCAGCATTTGGAATGATTCCGAGCAGGAGTCCGTACTCTTCCAGTGGCGTTTCGTCTAAGCTTGATTCCTCTAGTCGTACATATGCAGTATCGACTGCCTCACGATTCAAGGCTCTATCTCCGTAGGCGTCTACGAGTCGGATACTCGCTTCAGCTTTATGCATATCTTTGAAAAATCTGTGCACAGATGCAAACACCCGTGGGTGAACTCGTTCTAGTTCTCCTTGAAATATATCTTCTGAATCTGTCGCCATTGACACAATCAACTTCACTGCATCATCGCTTGCTCTTTTGAGTGGTGTTGGAAATAAGGGCGTCCCTTTTAGGTCAATCTCTTCAATCAGGAATCCCATTGATCCATGTAAAAGTGCTGTAACATGTAGCCGTGCTGCATCTTGGTTTGGGACTGGACCACGACTCGCCACTTCTGCTTCTGTTTCCGATGTTGCCCATACCTTGACGATGAGATCTTTGTAATCAGCTATTGCTGTCGACGCAAATTCTGCTTCAATTCCCATGCTGCCAACTACAGGCTTACCGCCGAAATACAAAGCTGTAGAAGCTAAATTTTCTTGACCTGTTTGTTCCATGACAAGTTTGGCTGTCATCTCGTCCAATCGCGAACGCAGTCCAATACGCCCCAGAGTATCTTCCTGTGGCAGGGACTTGAGTAATGATGCCAATGAAGAGACATCAGCTCTTAGTTCGGATTGTCGCAAAAATCTAGCCATAGCTCTCTATTTAGATGCAAGCAATTCGGCAGCCAGTACATCATTTCCGTTAGCGCTTAATTGAATACTCAACATGCCCTTCCATAAACTTGTAATCCGTTTGTGCGAGAACAGACCAAACCAATAGGCTGCCTGCTCAATAACATGCTGTGGGCCAAATTGAACATCAATAAAGTAAGCATCCGTAAAGAATGCAGCTTTTGACTGATCGGAGTAAAACAAATTTCGATGAGCCTCAATGAGATCATTCCATCCCTGCTGATCTCCCGTCAGTGACGCCGGTCTCCATGTGAATGTAACCAAGTCGATATCGTTTGGAGAACGATTCTCAAGATTCTCAACATCTTCGAGAAAGCTACCGTCTAACCACTGAATGCCAGTTATGCCCAAATCAAGGAGTGCTCGTCGATGGGCAAGGTATCCAGTGAGTATAGCCTTGCGAGCAGGAGATGTCGCAAATCTGTCGACTAACTCAACCACTGTAACGGCATAGGGCGACGTCGCTGCAAGCACAGAAGGATCGCCACCGAGAAACGGGGGCAGCACCCCTGAAACGCTGAAGGGTGGTATCAAGTTTGAAAGTTGGGTTGCCGGTATTGTAGACATGGCTAAACGAGCAAGTATACCGAACAAAAGATATGATTTGCACAAAATATTGTTTGTTACTCAGTAGTAACGGGCTGCATGTTCAATTCATCGTAACTTGATTTTTTACTGTGAGGGAGTAATTGATCTCTGTTCAATCCTATCTCCCATACGCATGAAGTTCTTTATACTTGAGAGATATGGCTACGTTTGCGGCGGTTGAGGAGCAGTTGGATCTGATTACCAAGGGGGCGGCGGAGATTATTCCGCTGGAGGCGCTACGCGAGCGCATTGCACAATCGCGGGCGAAGGGCGTGCCGATGCGCATCAAGGCCGGATTCGATCCGACCGCGCCGGACCTGCATCTGGGCCACACCGTGCTCATCCGCAAGCTGAGGCACTTTCAGCAGCTCGGGCATACGGTCATTTTTTTGATCGGCGACTCAACGGCGCTGATCGGCGACCCGACCGGGCGCAACGTCACGCGCAAGCCGCTGACGCAGGCCGAGATCGACACGAACGCCGAGACGTACAAGGAGCAGGTCTTCAAGATTCTCGACCCGGAGAAGACTGAGGTGCGTTACAACTCGGAGTGGCTGAACAAGCTGGGCTTCGAGGAGATGATTCGGCTGGCGGCGAAGTTTACCGTCTCGCAGATGCTGGAGCGCGAGGACTTCCACAAGCGATTCACGGCGGAGCAGCCGATCAGCGTGCATGAGCTGCTCTACCCGATGGCGCAGGGGTACGATTCGGTGGCGCTGCGCGCGGATGTCGAGCTTGGTGGGACCGACCAGAAGTTCAACCTGATGCGCGGGCGCGATCTGCAACGCGATGCGGGGCAGCCACCGCAGATTATTTTGATGACGCCGATTCTGGAGGGGCTGGATGGCGTGCAGAAGATGTCCAAGTCGCTGGGCAATGCGATTGGAATCCATGAGGCGCCGGGAGAGATGTATGGCAAGGTGATGTCCATCTCCGACGAGCTGATGTGGAAGTACTGGACACTGCTGACCGATCTGCGCGCCAGCGAGATCGCCGCGATGCAGGCGGAGGTCGCCGCAGGCAAGCTGCATCCGATGCAGGCGAAGAAGAATCTGGCGTGGGGGATTGTGCGCGACTTCCACTCGGCGACGGATGCGGATTCGGCAGCGGAGAATTGGGCCAAACAGTTTCAGCAACGCACCGTAGCGAACGACGTACCGGTAGTGGAGATCTCGCTGGCGAGTGAGGGTCTGGTTCTTGGGCTGGATTTGCAGGATGGCTCAACTATTCGTTTACCGAAGCTGTTGCAGCTTGCAGGGTTGGCGAGTTCAACAGGTGAGGCGACGCGCAAACTTGCTGAAAATGCGGTCAGCGTGAATGGTGAGAAGTTCAACGATAAGTTGTTGGATGGTGTGATGGTCGATGTTCCTATTGCGCTAAGGCTGGGCAAGAAGAGCGTGCGTGTGGAGTGGATTCGGTGACGGTCGGGAGAAGCGGATTCCTCCGCTTCGCTGCGGAATGACAAGCAATGCATCTGGTTCAGCCACAATCGGGATGGAATTGCGTCTAAGGAGATAGATGAAGTCGAGCGGAAGATTTTTGATGGGGTCGGTGTGCGCGGGGCTTTGGGTTGCGGCGGCGGGTGCGACGGCGCGGGCGCAGGATGCGAAGGCGATTGTACAGCAGGCGGTGGCGACTGAGCTGGAGGCCAATCGCACGGACAATTCGCACTGGCGCTATCGGCGCAGCGATGCTGATGGTAGTTCATTCATCGTCGTCGAGACCGAGCATGGAGCGATTGGTCGGCATGTAACTGAGGGTGGCAAGCCAGCGTCTTCAGCGACGTTGGCCGCTGATGACGCGCAGATTCAGAAATTCATCCACGATCCAGAGATGCAGCGCAAGCAGCGCGGCAACGGCGCTCAGGATGATAAGAGCGCCGTCGAGCTGCTGAACCTGATGGCGCGCGCGTTTGTGTGGAAGATTGATAGCGTGACGCCGGAGTCGACGACGCTCAGCTATCGACCTGATCCGAGCTTTCATCCGCCAGACATGGAGGCGCGGGTGATGAGCGCGATGAGCGGGTCGATGGTGATTGACCGCGCGCAGCATCGCATCCGCACCATGAAGGGACGGCTGGAGAACGATGTCACCATCGGCTTCGGATTTCTGGCGCGAATTAAGGCTGGCAGCGTCTTTGACGTGGAGCGCCGACAGGTGGCACCGAGCTGCTGGGAGATCACCGAGACACACGTCCATATTAGTGGGCACGCGCTGTTCATAAAGACTATCGGCGATCAGGAGGACGAGGTGAAGACCGAGTATACACTGGTGCCTTTGGGAACGACACTGGAGCAGGCCGTGGGGATGATGATGAAGATGGTGAAGTAGATTTGTGCTGTTGCGGTCGAAGACGTCACAACGATCTGCGGTGAGGACGACGATTAATTTGTGTGAATGACGATGTCGTTTGCAGCTTGATTAATTTGTTGTGGGTTGCGCCGCTGTATTCTAAGCCTAATGGCGAAGACACCTTATCCGCAGACGGATCGTGAACTGATTCGACGCATTGAGCGCTCGGCGGGGCATCGTGCGGGATACAAGCAGCTGGTTCGCGAGCTAGGTCTCGGCGGTGGACGCGAGCGACGTCTGCTTCTGGAGCAGCTGGCGCGAATCACCGCGCGCGGCGAGCTGGTGAAGACCGAGTTCGAGATGTGGGCGCTGCCTGGAGCGACCTTCGAGAAGACCGCGCGAACGCCGCGCAGTGAGACCTTGCAGCAGGAGATTCGCGCGACTCGCGAACGACTTCTTGCAGGCAGGCTCGATCTGCATCGTGATGGCTATGGCTTTGTGCGACCCAATGGAAGCACCAATCGCGACGACGATCTATTCATTCCGCCGAGTGAGTTGAACGGCGCGATGCAGGGCGATGAGGTGCTCGTCGACGAGGCTCCTGTGGGGCGCGATGGCCGTCGCTCTGGTCGCATCGCGCGAGTGTTGACGCGACGAAATCCTACCGTGGTGGGGATCTTCCACTACGCGCGCGGGCGGCGCAGTCGAGGCGCGTGGGACGATGTGCCACTGGCCAATGGAAACTACGTGATGCCGCTCGATGAGCGGATGTCTGGCGCGTCAGGAGGTGGGGCGATTCTGATTCCCGATGGCGCTGAGCTACTTACAACGCCAACCGCAACGCCGCATCGCGTGCTTGGCGAAGAGGCGCAGAGGCAGCAGCGACGGTGGAGCTTCGCAGAGGATGCTGCGAGCTTCACTCCGCTGGAGGGGCTTGCGGTGGATGTGGAGATTACTGACTTCCCCGCCCCCGGTCGCCCCGCGCGTGGCCGCGTGATTGAGGTGCTCGGCCCGCCCGATGCCTTCGGCGTCGACGTGGAGATTGTCATTCGCAAGCACCATCTGCCGCACGTCTTTCCTGCAAATGTACTGGCCGAGGCGACAGAGGCGGCGAGTTGGACGGTGGAGGCGGAAGGGAAGCAGATTCCTCCGCTTCGCTACGGAATGACAAGTCAAAAGGAAAGGACGAGCAATAGGCGCGATTTTCGCGGCCTTCCAATTGTCACGATTGATGGCGAAACAGCGCGCGACTTTGACGACGCCGTGCTGGTCAAACCGCTGGCGAATGGCAACTGGCAGCTACAGGTTCACATCGCCGACGTGAGTCATTACGTTTGTCCCGGTACTGCGCTTGATCTCGAAGCCCGCCTGCGCGCGACCAGCGTTTACTTTCCCGACCGGGCGGTGCCGATGCTGCCGCCGCAGCTTTCGAGCGGCATTTGCAGCCTGCGCCCGGATGAGGATCGGCTGGTGTTAAGCTGCCTGATGGAGATCGACGCTCGCGGCGAGGTGTTGGGCTACGAGATCTGCGAGGGTATCATTCGCAGTGCGCGACGCATGACGTACACGCAGGTGCAGGCGATTCTCGATGGGGTCACCGACGCAGCGACCAACTTCGACAAGGCGACGCGCGCGCAGTTCGCCGAACTTGCGCCTAGCTTCGATCAGATGTATGAGCTTGCGTTGAAACTGAATGCCAAACGCCACCATCGCGGCTCGATTGACTTCGATCTGCCTGAGCCGGTCGTCGAGTTCGATCCCGACGGCAACATGCAGTCCATCGTTCGCTCCGAGCGTGGCTGGTCGCATCGCCTCATCGAGGAGTTCATGCTTAGCGCGAATGAGTGCGTGGCAACGTGGATCGAGTCGAACGCGATCCCCGGCATCTATCGCATCCACGAGCGGCCCGACCCCAAGCGCATCGTCGACTTCGAGGAGACGGCCAGCGGATTCGGCTACTCGCTGGGCTTCTCCAGTTTACCGATGAAGCAGATGACGATGAAGGCCGACCGCCGAGACGCGAGACACAACGGACGCGGGCGGCAGCAGACCAAGTCGCACGAGGTTGCAGAGACGATCCCCGTCACGCCGCAGATGTATCAGCGGCTGACGGCAAAGATTGCAGGCAAGCCGGAGGAGCGCATCCTCAGTTACCTGATGCTGCGTTCGCTCAAGCAGGCGCGCTACAGCGAAAAGAACGAGGGACACTTTGCGCTGGCCAGTCCCTGCTACACGCACTTCACTTCGCCCATCCGGCGCTACCCGGATCTGATCGTGCATCGCCTGATTCGCGAGCTGATTCGCGCAGGCGTCGACACACACGGCGGTGCGATTCTGAGCAGCGATCCGCAGCCGTGGAGACAGACACTCGCGGCGGAGAGCAAGAAAGAACGCAAGCCCGCAGCCTATACTTCGGAGCCGATCCCCGAGGCGGAGCTTGCCGCAATTGCAACCGAGTCCAGCCAGGCCGAGCGCCGCGCCGACGACGCCGAGCGAGAGCTGATGGAGTGGAAGAAGATGCGCTTCATGGAGGATCGCGTCGGCGAAGAGTTCAACGGCATTGTTCTCTCGTGTACGAAGTACGGCTTCTTCGTCGAGCTGGACGAGCTGTTCATCGAGGGGCTTGTGCCGATCACATCGCTCGCAGGCTGGGGCTCGGACGAGCGCTTCGTCTTCCGCGACACCGACAAACAGATCGTCAGCACGCGCTCTGCTCGCGCCTACAGGATGGGGCAGCGAGTGCATGTTCTGCTCGACCGCATTGATCGTCAGCAGCGGCGGCTGCAATTCGCGCTCGTGCCTTCGAGCGAAGAGACAGAGACGAAGTCTCTGCGCAAGGGCAAAGCCGCGAAGCTCGCACCGAGCGATCACACCAGCCCAGATCGCTCTGGTAAACCACGCAAGTCGAAGTCGAGCAAGACCAAGTCCAAGGCTCGCGCACGCGATAAGAAGTCCAAAGGCAAACGAAAATAATTCCCGTTACAATCAGAGAAGCATCAGGAGAAGATACACATGGCGCACATGGTTTTTTGCACTAAGTACAAGGCAGAGATGGAGGGCTTGGACGAGCCGCCGTTTGACTCCGACTACGGTCAAAAGATATACAAGAACGTCTCCAAGAAGGCGTGGAGTGAGTGGGTGGAGCGGCAGAAGATGCTGCTGAACGAGTATCGCCTACAGCCGTGGACTCCCGAAGCGCAGAACTTTCTGGTCGAGCAGATGAACGGCTTCTTCTTTGCCGAAGGCGAGGGCGGCGCGCTGCCCAAGGAATACGTCGCGCCGTCGCACTGACGGGTATTTATATAGGTACGGAGTTGTGTATCGCTGAGGAGCTCTTAACTGAGAGCCTAGGGTATTCCTGCTCGTAAATCAAAGTCGTTGACACTTCTTGTGGGTTCCACCTATTGGGCGACACAAAAGCCGCAGACATCGAGACACTTGCCTCGGTCTTCAACCCTAAGTTCATCGGAATTGGCTTGCCAAAGCTACAGCGAGCCTACTCGCTCGCGCCTTTGGCAATCAGGCGTGTAGTGGAGAAGCCCTCCACGAGGGGAACGATCTTGACCTGACCTCCCCAAGCCAGAGCCTCATCTGCGCCGACGACTGTCTCAACTGCGTAGTCTCCGCCCTTCACGATCACGTCGGGCCGCGTGGCGACGATCACCTCCAGAGGCGTTGGTTCGTCGAAGACTACCACTGCGTCGACCGCCCCCAGAGCTGCCAGAACGCGCGCCCGCTCCCGCTCGCCTACGATGGGCCGGGTTGGTCCCTTCAGCTCGTGGACCGAGCGGTCGCTATTGATGGCCACGATGAGCCGGTCGCCAAAGCGCCGCGCCTTCTCCAGTACCGTGATGTGCCCGATGTGCAGCAGGTCGAAGCATCCGTTGCTGAAGACGACGCGCTCGCCATTGGCCTTCCACAGCGCCACGCGTTCGATCAGCTCTTCGCGCAGAACGACCTTATCAGCGCCGTCGAGAGCGATCTCGGGAGCCAGCGCGGCCAGAAGTTCGTGTTTCTCCACTGGCACCGTTCCCACCTTGCCGACGACGACGCCCGCGGCGATGTTGGCAAGCTCCACGGCCGTCTCTGGCTGTAGTCCGCTGGCCAGCGCCAGCGCCAGCACTGCGATCACCGTATCGCCTGCGCCTG
>CAZPZL010000092.1:0-8660 GCA_964590925.1 uncultured Granulicella sp. | reverse complement strand
TTGCGGTCGTTGAAGTGGAAGCCGCCCAACTCGTTCAGGTGCAGCAGCCAGGTCACGATCTGCTCGATGTTGGTGGCTGGCAGGTGGTGGCCAGTGTCGACCAGAACCTTGGCCTTGGGTCCGGCTGCGCGCGCCAGATTCAGCGCCATGCCCCAGTCCGCGATGTCGGTGTGGTAGAAGGCCGGCTCGAACGGCTTGTACTCGACCAGCATTCGCTGATTCTCACCAAGCGCGGCGTGAGTGGCCGACAATGCCTGCTCCAGCCACTCGATGCGCTTGCGCATCGACTGTGTGCCAGGATAGTTAGATCCATCGGCCAGCCAGATGGAGACGTCGCGCGTGCCGAGTGCCGCGCCGATCTCGACCGAGTCCAGCAGATGCGCCAGTGCGTTGCCACGAATCTCCGCGCTGGGATTGGCGATCGAGCCGTACTTGTACTCCTGCGCCTGAAAGAGGTTAGGGTTGATCGCGCCTGACTTCACGCCGTACTTCGTCTCCAGACGCTTCAGCTCCGGCACATCGCCCTTGCCGTTGGGAAGATCCCACAGCACATGCAGAGCTACCGTCGGGCTTGCGCCGGTTAGCTTGTTGACCTGCCCTGCGTCAGCAAACTTCTCTTCGAGCGTCGTTGCCGCAGCCGTCTGCGAGAACTTGCCGAATCGCGTTCCTGTGTTTGCGAAGCCCCATGAAGGAACCTCAATCCTGAAACCATCCAGCGCTGCGAATACCCGCTCCGTCGCACGCGCATTATTCTCTTTACAGCAGTTACCCATAACCCAATCCCCCCTTAGCTATTGAACAGCTTGTTGAAAATATACACTCTTGCGAAAACGATGCGCCAACTGAGCGAATCGCACTGTCAATCCACCAGAATCACATCCAGAAACCTTGGCCCGTGAACCCCTTTGATTCGTGTCATCTCAATGTCTGCGGTCGCCGACGGCCCAGAGAAAAACGTCATTGCCAAAGTCGCCGTACCAGCGATTCGATCCATCGCCTCCGGCACCGTCTCGACCACATCCGCAGCCCGTACGACACACAGATGATAATCGGGGATCAGCGTTGGCGCACGTCTTCCCTGTCCCGGCACGTTCTGTAGGATGATCGTTCCCGTCTCCGCGATGGCCACGGACGAGGCCGTCAACACGCCCTCGAAGCTGTCAATCTCGGACGTTGTCATTGCCTTGTCGGCGACAAACTCGAAACCCACCGGCAAAGCTTCGCCCAGAGCCTCAACCAGACCCTGCGGAACCACCAGCCGCCGCTTGCCGCGCTCGCCCAGAATCTTGGCGATTGCTGCACCGACCCCACCCACCTTGGCGCGAATCACATGGGCATCGTAGTCGCGCAGCCGGTCTTCCAACATCTCCAGCATGGTTGCGCGACCCAATGTGCCATCCCGCTTGTACTCTCGCGTCACCGCGCCATACTCCGCGCCAACCACAGCCTCATCATCGGTCGAAAATTTCAGCGCCACACGAATCCGATGCAGCACCTCTTCCCGCGCTCCTGCCACAACCGTCTCAGTTACCATCAGCGGCTCCCTTCTTCGCAGTTTTTTCCCGCGTCTCAAACCACTGCCGGAAGGTTTGCTTGGGCATCTCGCGCAGGTCTCTCACCTGAGTCCATCCGCCCAGCATTCCCGGCAGCCAGTCGATCCAGCCCACGCCATTGCTATCCTTGTGCGAGATCACCAGTTCGGCCAGCCGCCCCAGCTTCTGCGAAACACGGAAGGCCGATTCGCTGCGGAAGACCTGTGCCACCGTCTTCAGCGCCATTACCTCAGGATTGCCCAGAATCTTGAAGCCGCTTGACTGCTGCTTCACCACCTTGTTGCGCAGGTGGATCAGCACCTCCGGGATGTTGATTTTCACGGGGCAAACCTCGTAACAAGCTCCGCACAGGCTCGACGCATAGGGCAGACTCTGCGCGTGCTCCATCTCCATCAGCTGCGGTGTAAGGATCGCTCCAATCGGCCCTGCGTAGACGCTCCCGTAGGCATGTCCACCAGTCTGCTGATACACCGGACAAGAATTCAAACAGGCTCCGCAGCGAATACACTGAAGCGTCTGGCGAGCCTCTTCGTCAGCCAGAATCTTCGTCCGCGCATTGTCGATCAACACCACATGGAATACCCGCGGACCGTCGCCCGCCGCCGACTTATCCACTCCCGTCCAGATCGAGTTGTACGGATTCATCCGCTCGCCAGTAGCGCTTCTGGGCAGCAACTGCAGCATCACCTCTAGGTCGGCGAACTTCGGCAGCACCTTGTCGATGCCAGCCACGGCAATCAGCGTCTCTGGCAGCGTCAGACACATCCGCCCATTGCCTTCGCTCTCGACAATGCAGATGCCTCCCGTATCCGCGATCAAAAAGTTCGCGCCGCAGACGGCTGTCTTCACTCGCAGAAACTTTTCGCGCAAAAATCTCCGCGCCGCATCGGCCAGATCCTGCGGCGTTCCGCCCAGCTCCGGCAGATTCATCTCGCGCTTGAATATCTCGCGAATCTGCGCGCGATTCTTGTGCAAAGCGGGAACAACGATGTGCGATGGCTGATCCTTGCCGAGTTGAATAATCAGCTCAGCAAGATCGGTCTCATATGCATGAACGCCTGCCTCTTCCAACGCCTGATTGAGCTGAATCTCCTCGGTCGTCATCGACTTGATCTTGATGACCTCGGTTGGCGACTCACCCTCGGCACCGCTGGTCTTCACCAGCTTGATGACGATCTGCCGAGCCTCTTCGGCGTCACGCGCCCAATGCACCACGCCGCCCGCAGCCGTGCAGTTTTTCTCAAACTGCAGCAGGTAGTGGTCCAGATGGCGAATCGTGTGCCTCCGAATCTGCCGTCCTGACTCGCGCAGGTCCTGCCAGTCCGGCATCTCGGCCACAACCTTCGCGCGCTTGGTCTGAATCACGTTGGTTGCATGGCGCACGTTCTTGCGCATCTGTGCATCGTTGACCAACCTGTGCGCCGCCACCTGAAACTTCGGCGCCGTCCTCGGATCTAGTCCCGCTCCACTCATCACTCATGTCCTCGTAGTAGTGAGTTGTGCGTTGGTAGTTGTGAGTATATCCAGCCGCTCACAACTCATAGCTCACAACTGTCCCTTATTCTTCCCCGGCCAGAATCTGCGCAATGTGCAATGGCCTGACGCCGGTCCTTTGCCGATGCAGCGATCCGCCGATGTGCATCAAACAGGAATTGTCGCATCCGGTAACCACCTCGGCACGCGTGTTCAGCACGGCGCGAACCTTGTCGGCCAGCATCGCGCTCGATACATCCGCGTTTTTGATTGCGAAGGTCCCGCCGAATCCGCAGCACTGTTCCAGGTTCTCGATCTCGACCAGGTCGATGCCGCGCACAGCCTTCAGCAGCCTCTGCGGCCCGTCTCCGATATGCAGGCTGCGCAAGCCGTGGCAGCTAGCGTGATAGGTGACGCGGTGGGGAAAGTAGGCGCCCACGTCTTCAAGTCCCAGTTTCTGCGTCAGAAACTGCGAGAACTCCCAGACCCTAGGCAGGATCGCTGCCACGTCGACCTTCAGCTTCGCGTCCTTGGATCGCTCGGCCATGATCGGGTAGTGATCCTTCATCATCGCAACGCAGCTGGTCGAGGGGCTAACAATCACCTCGGAATCTTTGAACTGCTCCAGAAAGCGTGGAAGCAGCGGCAGCGCCTCCTGTTGGTAGCCCGTATTCCAGTGCATTTGGCCGCAACAGGTCTGACCGGCAGGAAAATCAACCGTATGCCCCAGACGCTCCAGCACCTTTACCACGGCCTGTCCTGTCTCCGGAAACAGCGTGTCGTTGTAACAGGTAATAAACAGTGAAACTCGCAAACCTCTTCCCCCATTCCCATCGAAGGCTGTCGCCGTCGAAACCCGCAGAAGAATCCACAGCGCGTCGTTCGTCCGCCCCAAAATCGAATCGATGCGTGCCTGTAGCTTCGAGCGGAATATAGCTCGTTTACCACCTTATTCCATGAACCAATCCTTAGTCCAATTCTGGTTTATCCCCATTAGAGTCGACCTCGATTGGAGACGGCATTGCTCAGTCGTCCCCCCAATGTTGCTGGGATGGATCAGGACTGTACTGTCAGCGCAAAGGTATTGCGCAGCCACGCATGCATCTCGCTCTGCATCTGGGCGAGTTTGGCTTTGGGCGACGCGGGAGTGCCCTGAAAGAAGTGGTTCGCGCCTGCGATCCAGACGGTTCGCTTAGGCTCGGGCGCGCGCTGCCAGACGGCTGTGAGTAGATCGCGCGGGCCAAACTCGTCGTCGTCTCCGCTGAGGAATAGCTTGGGCGCGGAGCACTGCGGAAGAAAGCCGTATGTGTAATCTCGCCCGCCAGCGCAGACCGGAAGGCCGAGGCCGATGAGGCCAACGACGCGCGGATCTCCGCAGCAGGCACGCAGACCAACCTGCGAGCCGAAGGAGAATCCAGCGAAGAGGATCGGACGATGGAACTCGGTGTCGAGCCAGTCAAGTGCGGCGCGCACGTCGTCCTGCTCGCCGTGGCCGTGGTCGTGCGTCCCTTCGCTCAGACCCACGCCGCGAAAGTTGAAACGCAGAACGGGCAGGCCAAAGGCGGCAAAGGCCTTCATCGCATGGTAGACAACCTTGTTGTGCATGGTGCCGCCACCGGAGGGATGTGGATGGCAAACCAGCGCGGCGTAGGGTGCGTCGGAGCGGCCGCTCGCGTCCACGCGACCCGTATTGAGCAACGCCTCCAGACGGCCCGCCGGGCCGCGCAGGTCGTCGAGCGAGCGAATCTGCAATGCGGTGTGTGTGCGGGGTGAATCAGAAGAAGTCATCCCATATAGTTTAGGGCGTATTCATGGTTTGCGAAATGAAGCTACCACCACACATCAAAATGTACTTTGGTAAAAAAGCAGATTCCTCCGCTACTCTACGGAACGACAAACAAAATGACCCCAAAAAAGATACCGTCCAGCATTGAGGAGATCAGCGAGCCTATGGGAATATCTGGCGCGTCTCTGGTGGAACTGGGTAGGCAGGCGGTGCACCAAAGAAGGTTATCACGAGGTGTTCGAAGACGACGCCGGGGTCTCGGTAGAGAAGGCGGAGGGTGTGTTTGCCCGGGGCTAGCGTACCGAGCGGGATGGTGGCGATGGCCGAATTGCTCAGGACGTTCTCCGCCCAGCCAGAGTTGGCGGGGCCGTCGCCTGCGCTGGCAGATTTTTTGCTTGCGGAGGCTGCGGCGTCGAGTTCGACTGGTGCTGCTCCATCGAGCGAGACGGCGTAGCGCAGGCGGTGGTCGGAGTCGATGGGGAAGGTTGGAAGCAGGTGCAGCGCTAGCGTCGCCGGACCGTTAGTGGTGGTGGTGAAGTCGTAGTCGAGCCACGGGGCCGAGGCCCACACCTCAGAATCGAGATGTGGGGCACCCGCATTTGTGGCAGCATTGGCGAGCAGGCCGGGCGCGCCGTAGACGATGGCGTCGCCCGAAATGCCCAGGTCTGGCAGAATCTGCCACTCAGATGGTCCGCCGCTGCTGCTATGGGCCGCGTTGATCGATACTGTCCTGCTCTGCTCGACAAAGACGGTTGACGGGAGGTTACGTAGCGAGGATGCGTGGGATACATCGGCACTCCCTGCGCCCCAAGATGCGGGCAAAGGCGCATCGCCATCGGCTAGCGTGGCCGTGCGCGGCATCTCGAAGACGTGACGCTCGCGCGGAGCGTCTGACATGATGCCGTTCCACTTGTCGTTCGCGATGCTGTTGTACTTCGCGGTAAGGGACTGGACGGTATCGTAAGCAGCGTGGACGCGGGCGGTATCAGTGGCTAGCGCGGCATCATTGTGATTGTGTGCGTCCAAATAAGTCCGGTCAGTGAAGAGGAACTTCTCATTCATCGCGGCTGCGGCATCGACTGGGTACGCGACGAGTTCGAAGAAAGCATCGACATACTGCTTCGGCAGTACTTTCGCGATTACAGCATCTTCATCGCGCAGAGTATCCCAGGCGGCTACACGGGCGTGGTTCTGGTCAGGACTGCTGAGGCTGGGCCATGCGACTGGATTGAAAGCAGTTCGGTTGATGCCATCGTTGTAACCGTTGAAGCCCATAAACTCCGGTTTGCGGACAAAGTTCAGTGCGTAGTACCGCGTCATCACGTCGGCCATGCGGTACGAGTTTGGGATGGGAAATTGTTCGGCGAACCATTGATTGAGGAAGTCATGCTGCGAGATTGCGGCCGTGCGGGGCTCGTCGGTGGCGAGCTGCATGAAGTAGTCGATGTCGATCTCGGCGGGCTTCAGGTCGCCTACATTTAAGATCCAATACTTGCGGGCGTTGTGGTCGTAGGCCTTGGTCATCTCTTCGCGGATGAGTGCAGGCGGGGTGGTGCAGAGCCACAGATAATCGTGCGGCGAGCCCCAGTAGGAGACGTGGTAGTAGACGCCGGAGCCGCCCGCGCGCTTCTGCTCCTCGGCGTTGGGAAGCTCGCGGATGTAGCCGTAGTTGTCGTCGGTCCAGCCGAGAGTGACGTCGTCGGGAACCTTCATGCCGACGCGGTAGAGGTCGAGCGATTCCTTGTAGAGCCAGATGACCTGTGGGATCTTAGCGAGGTCTGGATTGACGCGCTTTGCGAGCAGGGCGCGCTGGTTGGCCATTGCAACTTCGACGAGCTTGGCTTTAACCTGCGGCGAGCCGGTGGCCTCGAGGCCGGAATCGTGAACGCCGCGCAGACCAACGGTGTAGAAGTTTTCGTAGCCGCCGTTCTCGACGAGGCGCTTGTCCCAGTAGGCGTTCATGGCGGCGCTGTTGGTCTGGTAGTTCCACGGGCCGTCACCTGCGGGAGGAGCCTTCTCGCTCCACTCGCCCACGTTGTTGCGCAGCAGCGCCTCGGAGTGCGAGCTTCCCATGACGATGCCCCACTTGTCGGCGAGCTTGGCGTTTTCCGGTACAGTGTTGAAGGCCAGCGAGCCGGGGTGCATGGCGGGCCACAGGGAATTCGCGTGCAGACGGAGGAGCAGCTCGAAGATGCGGGCGTAGGTGTTGGGACCGATGTTACCCTTGCCGTTGTCTATGGTCGAGTCCATCTTCTTCGCGGCCCAGGGGCGCAGGCCCCAGTCCTCGTCGTTGAGGAAGATGCCACGATACTGCACCGAGGGCGGTGGCTGGATATGCGCACCCGCGTGAACGTAAACGGCGAGATGGTGCTGTACTGGTACATCGGCCCACCACGTCCAGGGCGAAACGCCCATCTGGCGCGAGAGCGTGAAGAGTGCGTAGGCTGCGCCGCGACGGTCGCTGGCGGCGATGACCAGTGCGAAAGCAACACCGGGCAGCGGCTTGGAGACAACTGTCGTCAGCGCCGACTCCCACTGGCCAACGACGGAGGTGGTGTCGATGCGGTGTGCGGCGGCAAGTCGATCAATCTCCGGCGAATGGCCAAGGACTCCGACCAAAATCAAGTTCGCGGGCAATGGCTTGGCAAGCGAGGAGAGCAGGCGTGGCTTAATGCCAGTGACCTGCTCGACATCGGAGGCAAACGCAGCAGCAGCCGTACGTACTGTATCGGGATTGCCCGGAGCAACGTAGATGGCAGCGGTTTGCCCCTTAGCGGCAAGGGTAAAGTCGCTGGGGTACGTGGCTCGATCAAGATCAACCAACGCTGTCGGCGCGGCGTTCGGCGTAACGGGCTGTGCGGGGCAGACCGTCGCGGGAAGAATCACACAGGCCCCAAGGACTGCGAACCAGCGCGCAACAAAGTGGCGGAAGAGGAGCAAGCGACAAGCCTTTCGGGTCTCCACTGTGCGGAGACCTTCGATCCTTGAAACAGACACATGAACCATAGCGCAGTCGCGATGTCGCAAGCAAGTTGTTGCGAGGAGCCGATCTCAGAGCAACGAGTCCCAACTGGATAACACCCCAACCAGTGATTTCAAAGGCACGAGGAGTCTATATCCAAAACATATGCTCGCCAGTGCTTCCCTCGTTTGCTCTGGCAGAACGCCTCACTACTGTCCACTTGATCCACTACAATCGCTCTATGAAACTCTCCGACTTGGCCACACACCTGGGTGCGACACTACAAGGCGATCCGAACGCAGAGGTCACCTCCGCGGCAGGCCTCGAAGAAGCTGGACCCGGCCAGCTCACCTTCGTTGCCAATCCGAAGTACACGCCGCTGGCGCGCACCACGCAGGCCACTGCCGTTCTGGTCGAACCCAGCTTCGGCGAGGTCGCCGTCTCAACGCTGCGCATCGCCAATCCGTATCTCGCATTCGCGCGCGCGCTGGAGCTGCTCTACGAAACGCCTACCTACGCGCCGGGAGTTCATCCCACCGCAGTTATTGCTCCCACGGCGAAGGTTGGCACGAACGCTCACATCGGCGCATACGTCGTCATCAGCGAAGGCGCGGTGATTGGCGACAACGCAACGCTTCTACCTCATGTAGTCGTCTATCCACACGCGCAGATCGGCAGCCACTTCTTCGCGCACGCGCACGCAGTGGTCCGCGAGCGCTGCCGTCTCGGCGACCACGTCACCTTGCAGAACGGAGCCATCGTCGGCGCGGACGGCTTCGGCTTTGCCCGCTATGACACGCCTGCGCCAGATGGCCCTGCCTGGCACAAGATCCCGCAGACCGGCGTCACGGTCCTAGGCGATCACGTTGAGATTCAGGCCAACTCG
>CAZPZL010000091.1:0-8714 GCA_964590925.1 uncultured Granulicella sp. | reverse complement strand
GACGGAGGTCTGGTATCGGGCGGCTGTCGATCCGGAGGCCTCGGCTGCGGCGGTTGCTTTTGCCGCCGCTCGCGCCAGATCTGTGGCCTGAGCTGGTGTGGTTGCAGCTGGCAACGATTGCGCCGACGGATTGCCTGCTGGCGGTCTGTTGTTAGTCGGCACTGTTGCGGCTGTGGTTGGGGGAGCCACCTGATCTCGCCAAGACATTAGCACGGCTGTCAGTGCCTCTGTTACTCGCATCTGATAATTCGAGTCGGTAACGGGCACCGCATTGCCATCTGCGACCGGCAGCGGAGCCAGCTCCAGGGCGATGGCAGGGCAAGTGAGGTTGTTCAGCGGACGGACGGGCTCGTGTCCCACCAGTGACGGAAGATGCGCAGTGCCTAGAGATGCATTGAGGTTGCCCACCATCTGTCGACTGAGGTTGACGAATTCGGCCTGTGCTGAGTCCCAAGGCGTGGGCGTGAAGCTCTGTCGTGCCCCAGGCCAGTAGTCGTAGGTAGACTCTGGCGTCGGAGGCTGCAACGCCGAGGTATACAGGTGTACACCAGAGCCGCTGTTAGAGGCATGAATCACGATGCATGCCACAGCGCGTGCTCGGTTGGCAAGCTCCGCACGCTGGTCCGTGGTGAGTGGATCGAAGGAGTCCGAGTCGTGCGTCATGACGACGGTAAATCCAGCCGACGTTAGCGCCGCGCGCAGCTTGGTGGCTAGCTCCAGCGTCACGTCTTTCTCGTAGATGTGGTCGCCCAGCAGGATGCCGCCGTCGGCTCCACCGTGCGCCGGGTCCAGCACGACAACATTGCGATTCATTACGGGAGTGGTTTGCGTTTGCGGTTGCACGGTACTCTGCAACTGTGCTCTGGCCAAGAACGCAGCCGCCGCCGCGCCCACCAATGCGGCAGCGAGGACGGCGGCGAACTTGCGTGTCAGGGTCAACGGATCTTCTTCAAACGATCTTCAATCCAATACTGCAAGTACAATGATGGATTTAGTCCAGCGCGTAGATGGCCAGGCCGCTGAGCAGCTTGGGGTAGAAGTCGGTGGATTTTTGCGGCATGACGTCGCCCGAGAGCGAGATGTCGCGCAACTGATCCATAGTGACCGGGTTGATGAGAAAGGCGACGTCGGCCTTGCCCGCGTGGACCAGCTCGACGGCCTCGTCTGACTCGCGGATGAAGTGGACGTTGCCGAGCTGCGTGATGCGTTCCTGCGAGAGGCCAAGGATGCGGTCCAGCAGGAGGCTGTGCAGTTGCACTACGTCGAGCTGCGCCTGACGTGCTGGTACGTCGGCGAGCGCGGCTTTGACCGCGTCCGGCTTGGCCTGTAGCAGGTGGTTGCCATCGCGCGTTGCGACGAGGAAGGCAGTGCCATCGGCTTTAGTGAGCGGCGTCAGGTTGGCGGAGTCGAGCGGTGTCACGGTGAAGAACTCGCCAGCCTTGGTGAGAAAGTCGGCAGTATTGAAGTTCTCCAGACCGAAGACGACGCGATGCGTGGGCAGGATAGTGATTCCCGGTGCTTCGATGTTGACGAAGGTCATCATCATGGCAGCCTCGGGGAAGGGTGGCACGGGCAACTTGCCACTACCCAGCTTCTCCTCCGGATTGCGCGGTTCGCCCAACGGCAGGCGGAGCTGCGCCGAGCGCTCCTTGGCGTACGCAACCGAGGTCTCGTAGCGGTGATGTCCGTCGGCAATGATGAGCTTCTTGTCGGCCATCGCAGTTAGAATTGGATTGATCAGCGCCGGATCGGTGAGCTTCCAGACCCGATGCACGACGCCATACTCGTCGGCGATGGCGAGGTCGGCGGGGCGCGTCTCGTGACCCTGTCCCTTGGTGCCGAAGATGAGCTTCTCAGCGGTGAAGGCAGGGTCGGAGTAGAGCATATAGACCTGCTCGCAGTAGGCGCGGGTGGCCTTGAAGAGGGCGAGGCGATCTGACTTATGTTTGGGGAAGGTCTGCTCGTGACGGTAGACCACCTTGTCGGCGTATTCGTAGAGATGGCCGAGGGCGATGAAGCCGCGCCGCTCTCGGACCTCGTCGGAGTGAGGGACACGGTAGGTCTGCGAGTAGCCGTAGAGCGCGGGCTCAGCCTCCTCGGCGAGGATGCCCTCCTTGCGCCAAGCCTTGAGCGACTCGGCAGCGCGAGTGTAGACGTTTGATGCCTGCTCGCCGGCGGGCAGGAACTCCTGCGGCTCGGTGTCGCCCGGCTCGCGCTTGCCTAGAATGATGCGAATCAGATTATACGGACTGGACTCGTAGTAACGCTGCTGCATCTCGGGAGAGATCTTGTCGTACGGCTGGGTGACAACGTCTTCCATCTTGACGCGGGAGAGGTTGTAGCGAAGTGCGCGGAAGGGATAGATGCGGGCCATGCGGTCTCTGTGCTCCTGAAAGTTTGGTCTCCTTTCGATTGTACGAGCAAGCAGGATTTGCCGCAGCGCGGGGAGTGGATTTCTTCCTTGCTTCGATGCAGAGACCTTGGCTGGCGTAAACTTCAAGGGAGGTACGCGCGCGCTCGGAGCTTCGCGCGTCTGATCTTGCGAGGGGAATCCATGCGCGGCGGCAGTCGAACAATCCCGTATCATTGCGTTTCGATTGCGGGTCAAGCCGCCTCGCAGATTCGTCTGGCAGCGTCGCTTCTACTGTTTGCCGTCGCGCTGACGTGCGCTCGCGCGCAGCAGACTTCGCCCACGCAGCATGCTTCGTCCGTTGACACGCCACCGGCTGCGTCTTCCGATGCGTCACAAACTGCGCCGATCGATACAGTCGAGCGTGGAGCGGGTGGGACGTTCACCATGCGGCAAAATGCGTATGAGGTGCGGCTGAACGCTTCGGTGTTTGATGGATCGGGGCATAGCGTACAGACGCTCGACAAGGACGCCTTCCACGTCGCCGAGGACGGCGTGGCGCAGACGATTCTCAGCTTTCGCCACGAAGATCTGCCAGTCTCGCTGGGGATTCTGATCGATAGTTCCGGTTCGATGTACTCCAAACAGACCGCCGTGGCTGAGGCTTCGCTCGATCTGGTCAAACTGTCGAATCCCGAGGACGAGGCCTTTCTAGTCGACTTCTCTGGAGAGGCGTTTATCGATCAGGACTTCACCAGCGACATCGCAAAACTACAGCAGGGGTTGAGCTACATTACGCCCAAGGGCGAGACGGCGATGTACGATGCTCTGGTGGCTTCGGCAGATTATCTGGCAAAGAACGCCAAGCATCCAAAGCAGGTTCTGCTGATTATTACCGACGGTGAGGACGATGCTTCAAGCGCGTCGCTGGAGGAGGCAGTGCGCAGGATTCAGGATTTCGACGGGCCGGTGGTCTATTGCATCGGACTGCTTTTCGGCGACGACGTGAGCAAGAGCGAGGCGCGTACCGCAAAGCGCGTACTGGAGGCAATTGCGGAGCAGACCGGCGGTGCAGCTTACTTCCCCAAGTCGGTCAAAGAGGTTGACGCGATTACACGTGAAGTGGCCAACGACATTCGTACCCAGTACACGATTAGCTACCGCTCGACCAAAGCGCCGGAGTTGGGGGGCTATCGTGTGGTGCGCGTTGAAGCTAAGGCCAAGGGCTTCGGCAAGCTGTCTGTGCGTACGCGCAGCGGATATTACCCGCAGGTGGCGGGTGCCAAGTCACACGCTTTGGCGACATCGCCCGCCGCATCAGTAAAGTGAGTTTGATTGGCTTGGTTTAACGTAAAGACACTTGGTGTTAATGTTGTACATCCCACCCATTGGATGAAGCTGCGATGGATGGGATACCCGAGCGTTGGCGTCAGGCGCGGCCAGTGAATTCACCGGTTTCAGTGGAGACTTTGACCCGTTCGCCTTCTTTGATGAAGAGAGGAACACGAATTTCGCGACCAGTCTGCAGGCGGGCGGCCTTGGTGACGCTGCCGCTGGAGGTGTCGCCGCGCACCGCTGGCTCCGTGTAGACAATTTCGAGTTCGACGAAGATAGGAAGTTGCAGGCCGATGGGGTTGCCGTTGAACTTGTGCAGTTGCACAAGCGTGCCGTCGATGAGGAAGTCGAGGGCGTCGCCCAGCATCTCGCTGGTCAGGTTGAGCGTTTCGTAGCTCTCCTGGTCAAGGAAGTAGGAGCCGTCGTTGTCGCTATAGAGATATGTGGCGGGGACCAGGACGAGGTCCGGCTCCTTGAACTTTTCCCCCGCCTTGAAGGTCTTGTCGAAGACGGCGCTGGTGATGAGGTTGCGCATCTTGATACGGACCAGTGTTTGGCCGCCGCGCGCGGTTGGCGTGCTGACTTCGACATCAAGGCAGGCGTAGGGTACGTTTTCCAACTCGAAGACAGACTTGCGTTTGATATCGATTGCGTCGATCAATGCGGCCATGAACTATTTCGTGCTCCTTTGGGTGGGCGGCGTAAGCAATGTGCTGCGCACGGTCTCAGTTCAAGTATAAAGGGAAGATTGGCGGAGGAACGATGAGCAGTGCCGGTCGGGTGAAGATTGCTGGACGAAGCGCCGCAGAGTGGGCGCTGGCAGCAGAGGCTCTGCTGCTATTGGCAGGCTTCCGCATGGCACTGACGCTGGTTCCGGTGCGCAGGATTTTGCAGGGTGTTGCAGGTGGTTCAAGTGAGTTGAAAGTGGCTCCGAGCCAGCGCGATCGAACGATTGCTGTGCGCGTGCGCTGGGCGGTCGAAGCGGTGGTGCGTCACTCGCCAGTGCGGTTTGTATGCTTTCCGCAGGCGTTGACTGGATATGTAATGCTGCGTCGGCGCGGAGTGTGTGGCACGATGATCTATGGCATGGCGCGGTCGGCTACTGGGGAGTTGATCGCACACACATGGCTGATGTTGGGGGAGCGATGCGTTTTGGGGGGCGAGGCAGCGGGAGAGTATACGGCGGTCGAGCGCTGGGGGTAAGGCAGTTGTGAGTTATGTGTAATGACTATCCAGCCTTGGCTTGGAGCAGGTCGCTGGCGTGAGCGGCGGCTTCGGCCAGAACGCGGTGGTGGATGGTAAAGAGGGCGAGTTCGAGGCGGTCGCTGACGCCGGTCTTATCGTAGATGCTGCGCAGGTAGTTCTTGATGACCTGCTCCTTGGTACCAAGCTGGCTGGCGATGAGCTTGTTCTTATAGCCCTGCACAATGAGGGCTACGATCTGGATCTCCTTGGGCGTGAGACGGTCGCGGACGCGTGCGCCGACCGAATCCTGAGCCAGAATTGAGGTGACGTTGGAGTGCTGGAAGGACTGTTGTCCGCTGGCGACGCGGCGGATGCAATCGAGCAGACCAGGACCGGCGACGTTGCGGTATAGGACACCGTCGAGCGAGCGGGCGAGGTCTTCCGGGATCTCCGTGCTGTTTTCGGCAATGTAGATAGTGCGGCAACTATTGGCCTGAGCGCGTGCAATTACAGCGTTTGCGTCGAGCTGCATAGTAGCGGAGAAGAGAAGAATGGCTCCACGCCATGCTTCCAGTGCGCTGATCAGACGCGCTAGATCATCACACTGGGCGACGATGCGCATGTCGTCTTCCAGTGCGAGGACTCGGGCGGCGCCGGCGCGGAAGATCGCTTGGTTGTCGGCAAGGATGATTCGGTTCATTGGGATGACTCTCCTTGGGACGTATTGCGTCGCCAGTCCTCTCATCGGCGGTGGACGGGCCGAGGAAGGGAGTTGTCTACAATTAGTACAGCCGCTTGCGCAGCGGTAAACTTTAGTGTAGGTAATCGCTTGCCACGTACTTAAATCTAACGCAGAGGATACGTTATCAGTGAACAAGGTATGAGGAATCGTCGCGCAATGGCGAGGCAACGAAGGGCAGTTTCGTGCGATCTGAGAGAATGAAATGGCACGGAAATTGCTGATGTCATGTTCGCTTGCGTGTACTGCTGACGCACTCCGGTAAAGTGGATGCGCTTCGATTAAATCGGAATAGCATAGTGTTGAATAAGTAGACTCCTGCAATCATGCAATAAGGGGAATTGCCAATGCAAAAGCCGATACTTCTGGCAATCGACGACGACAGCAATGCAATGGAGGCTGTGGTCGAGGAGCTGCGTCGCCACTACGACCAAAAGTATCACATTGCTGGAGCGACGACGAGCGACGCAGCGCTGGATCTGTGTCGCCAGTGGGACAAGCGCGAGACATCTGCGGGTATGGGGGTGAGTGCGACGGAGGGGATCTGTGTGGTCGGGCGGCGATGGGCCGCAGTCGACCACACCGTGCGCGATTTTTTAACCCGCAACCGCGTTGAGTACCAGTGGTTGAGTCCGGAAAAGGCGCAGGATCTGTTGCGCGCACGGGGGTTGGACGGCTCCACTCTGCCGGTGGTTCTATTTGGAGATGGGACAGCGCTGGTACAGCCCACTTCACCGGAGCTGGCGGTAAAGATTGGGCTGCGTACCGAGCCGCTGCACAATACATACGACTTGATCATTGTCGGCGCGGGACCGGCTGGGCTGGCTGCTGCCGTCTACGCCGCGAGCGGGGGGCTTACGACGGTGGTCGTAGAACCGGATGCGGTGGGTGGACAGGCTGGGTCAAGCTCTTGCATCGAAAATTACTTGGGATTCCCCCACGGCGTCAGCGGTGACGAGTTGGCGCGGCGGTCCTATGTGCAGGCTAGCCGGTTGGGTGCGGAGTTTCTGACCCAGCGCGTAGCTGCAATTGACGTTGGCGTAGAGAAGCAGATGCACGTCGTGAGCACCTGCGACGGGCACGAGCTACGCTGTCGCGTCTGTCTGATTGCGACCGGCGTAGAGTATTGCCGGCTGATGCTGCCGGAGGCAGAGAGGCTTGCTGGCGCTGGCGTCTATTATGGCGCGACGCGGGCCGAGGCTCGGGCCTGCACGGGCGAAGAGATATATCTGGTGGGCGGGGCGAACTCAGCGGGGCAGTCGGCGCTGCACTTTGCTCGTTACGCTGCGAAGGTCCATATATTAGTGCGCGGCGAATCGCTGGCAGCCAGCATGTCGCAGTACCTGATCGACCAGATTGTGGCTACCCCGAACATCGTGGTTGAGAGCGAGACCGAGGTGATTGCACTGGCGGGCAACGGGCATCTGGAAGGATTGACGCTGAGGACTCCGCGCGGTATCGAGAGGCGCGAGGCAACCTCGCTCTTTCTCTTTATCGGAGCAGTGGCCAAGACCGAGTGGCTGCCGCAGGAGATTGCCGTCGATGAGGAGGGATTCGTTCTGGCCGGGCCGGACCTGAAGCTACAGGCCAATGGCAATGGACGTGCGGCGGACGATCTGAGCGGGGAGTTGGCCGAGGCGAGCGAATGCGCCAAGGTGAGCGAGTGGACTCGATCACGAGCGGGCGCGATTTGGCCGCTTGATCGCGAGCCTTACCTGCTGGAGACCAGCGTGCCGGGAATCTTTGTTGCAGGCGACGTGCGCGCGCGCTCGGTGAAGCGATGCGCAGCGGCCGCCGGCGAGGGATCAATCGCGGTCTCGTTCATGCACCAGTATCTTGCGACGCTGTGAGTTCGGGTTTGTGTGAGCTTGCAACGCAGTGCTATTGCGTCGGAGTTGTGATCTGAGTGCTTGTGGGACTTTGCGCGGAGGAATGTGCGGGTTTGGGCGGCGGTGCCTTGGTGTATCCGTCGGGAATTTTGAAGAGCGTTGCGTCCGGCTCTCCGAGACGAATCTGCTCGATGTGAACCTCCCGGTCGCCAAGGCTGGGGTTGTGATTCTTAACGATAAGATCGAGATCCAGCGTGGGAGAAAACCACTTCTCGATGATTCGTCCGTTTGGATTCGTCTGCCGGGTGCCTACGGTATCGACGCCTTCGATTGTGCGTAGTCCAAGTACCGTTATCTCCCACTCGCCAGAGGTGTACTTCGATCCCACGCTGCCGGATTGCTTCAAGGCATCTGTGGCGGATTGCTTGGTCCAGTCCATAGCCTTCGAGTCGGTCGACCACTCTTGGTAGTCCTGACGCGACAGGCTCAGTGTGTAGTTTTTGTGTGTGGCCAGGTCGTGAATCCATGCGACTTTCTGTCCGAGTCCCACCTTGGGATCTGTGTTTGAAGTCAGATTTATGGCGAAGTAGGTACTGCCATCGGACCTGCGCGCGATGATCCCGGTGGCGACTTTGACTCCGGCAGGAGTTGTATCGGTTACGGTGGCGACGGCGGTAAACGGCGCTCTCAGGATAGAAAATGGAATTTGGGCGGAACAAGCGGGAACGATTGCGAGAGGAGCTGAAGCGACGATCAGGGCGAAGAGCTTGTTGCGCATATCTATCTCCTCAAAACGCTTGCGCAAAATAATAATCCGCGTGCGCGACGAGTAGCAACGGGGAAAAGTTTTCGCCAAGGTCATTATTGCGTGTGAGCAGAATCGTTGAACTGGTTTTGCCTTGCGGCGAAACTATCTCTTTGGCTGGCTCGTCTCCTGTGTGTTGTCTTGATTTCTTTCCTCCTCAGGAGATGTACATGTTTCTTCGCGCTGAATGTCGCTCGCGTCTTGCTGCAGTAGTTCCTGCGTTTTCCTTTGCACAGCGGGCTGCGCTGTCTCTTACTACAATTACGCTGGGTGCGCTGACTCTGGCTACGATTACGATTGGTGCACCGCGTCTCTCTGCTCAGATGCCGCCGCGCGACAACAAGCCCAGCGAGACGGGTGCCATGCCGCCCAAGAGCTGGATCGACAAGGACACTGGGCATCGTGTGTTGCGTGTCTCGGATGAGCCGAACTCGGGCGCGTTCTACTTCAACGTGAATGAGTTCACGCCCG
>CAZPZL010000090.1:0-8741 GCA_964590925.1 uncultured Granulicella sp. | reverse complement strand
GGAGTCAGCGCGTCCATCTTATCGTCCTCAACGTCGTTCCATGTGGCGAACCATCCCGGCTTGTACCGGGCCACGCGGTCGGGCAACTCCATTGTTCCGAAGTCATCACAGATCGAAGGCACTCCAGTCATCAGCGAGATATCCGAGCCGCTGATTGAGAGTAACAGTCGCGAATGGGCTGGATTAGCTGCACGCTCCCTGTCAATGATGCCGCGTACCTGTTCGGCAGTGCTTACCCATATATACGCTGGATGCCGGACAAATCCCACCGTCACCCACGCCCCACGTACCGCCATAAAGGCAAGCGCTCCTCCTGTGGCCAGAGCAATTATTCGCACAGTCCAGAGTAAAGACCGTCGAGCAGCGAGCGCCTCCAAACCATCCAGTACTGCGTCAAAACAGAGCACCGTCAGCATCGTCAGCGGAATTGCCAATACCAGATAGTATCTTGGCTGCAGGTTGTCGTGATAGGCCAGAAAGGTGGCGTACCCGAAGATCCATAGAAGCAGCGCGCCAACCAGTGGAGTACATCGCGTGCGCCGCACGGCAAGCCGAGTAGCGGCTCCCAACACGGCCATACCGGACAGTACAGCAAGTGTCTTCCCGATCCATGCGCTGTCCAAAATCGTATCGCAGATCACGGACCAGAAGGTATCGCGCGTGATTCCAGTGTAGGCGTTGGCGCTGAACAGGTAGCGATAATCTACCAAATAGCGTGGTCGCACGAATAGAGTGTAGTAACCGCCCCAGACGACCGCGCCCACCACGCATACCAGCAAGGCGGTCCTCCACAAGCTTCGCCAGCGAAAGCCGCCTGAGGCCCACAACATCCAGAAGGTCGCAGGAAAGAGAAAGACGCCAGTAGTTTTAGTAAGCGCCAGAGCGGGCAGCATCAGACCCAGCACTGCAGCCCAAGGCAGGCTTTCCGCCTCGCCTGCCTTGGTGGCCACCAGCAGCGACAGTAGCATCAGAAGAATCAGCGTCGGCTCCAGAATTGCTAGTCGCATGAAGACGAAGCAGAAGGGACTGACCGCAAGCAGCAGGACCGCAATCACGGCGGCACATCCCTTGGTCGATTGCGCGCGCCGCAACAGTTGATAACAACAGAGCAGGGTCAGACCAAAGACCGTCACGGTCACGGCGCGCGCCGCGACCAGACTGACCCCGGTGAAGCGGAAGACCGCCAACTCGACCACCGGCCAGACGGGCAACGCCGCCGCCGAGTTGAAGTCACCGGGAACATTCCAGTGTCCCAGTTGATAGTGGCGAATGGCCGCATCGCCGTACCATCCCTCGTCGGTGTACTTCGACCAGTCCATCCACGGTGTACTGTTCGGAAAGTCAGCCTTCAGATGGACGTAGTGCAGGGCGAAGAAGATTGCAGCCACCGCCAGCAATACCGCCCGTAATGCACGCATCCATCCCGTCGATAGTGGCGATTCCTGTGGCAACGAGATCTCCGGCTGCCGCGATATCTCAGGCAGATGCTTGATTTCAGGCCGCAGAACTTCATCCGCGCGTACCGCACAGTCCGGCTCGGCAACAGGGGAAGCAGTGTGCATCGGCATAGCCGCAGACGATCCTGTAGGAGAGAGATCTCGGTCAACTCTTCACGCGCGCATCAATTGACTAGCTTAGCGCGCACGGAAAATTGCCTGAATTTTTATTCTATCTCTCCGACCGCATCGCTGGATCGAGCGATTGGCAAACTCGTGCTCGCCGGTAACTCCGCTGCCAAGGGAGGAACCACGGTTCCGTCCTCCAGCACCTCAGTACTCTGCACATAGAAGTAGCGCAGCTCGGCGTTTCCGAAAGATGTGGTCATGGCGACGTCAGCGGCGTCGCGGCCTACGGCCATCAGGACGCGTCCTGCGCGAGCCTCGTTGTGGCGCGCGTCCATGGTATGCCAGCGACCGTCGAGCCACACCTCGTACCAGGCGCTGAAGTCTCCCGCGCCGGTGTAGGGCCAGCGAATGTCTCCGAGGTAACCAGTAACATAGCGCGCAGGGATGTTCTGGCAGCGGGAGAGGGTGACGGCCAAGTGCTGGAAGTCTCGGCAGACGCCGACCCGCTCGGTAAAGACGTCCATGGCGGTCTTGGTGGGGCGCGCGGTCTGGTAGTCGAAGCGTACCTTCTCGTGGACCCAATCGCGGATGGCTGATGCGCGCTCCCATCCGGGCTTCATCCATCCGAAAAGGTCCTGCGCGACGGGAACGAAGCGGTCTACCTCGCAGTATCGACTAGGTAGCAGAAACTGCAAGACATCGCTGGGCAACTCGGCGATGGGAGCCTGTTCGGCTTCGACGTTGACCGGATCGGGAGTGCCCTCGATGTCGAGCGTACTGGTGCCGCTGAGGCGCAGTAGGCCCTCAGGAGCCACAAAGCGCGAGCAGCGATTGCCAAAGCTGTCGCGATACTCGTCCGTCCCGATCAACTCGCCGAATCCCGGCGCAACACCCTCTCCCAGCCGCTCGACCACCAGTACATTGCCCTTGCGGATGAATCGTTCCAGCGTTGGGTGCAGGTGCAGCATCGCCACCATTGCCGTCGGGTGCGCCATCTGAAACTGTATGTCGAACTCGGTCCGAATCAGCATCCCTTGCCTCCACCTTAAGTATTGCTGTCGTATTGAGTGAGATGCCGCTACGATACAGCTAGGTCTCTGTCCGTTTGAAGCTATACATCTGTGGCTACCCTATTCTTGCGGCGTACTACTCTTGCCGCAAGGGTGGGAGGCACAAATTCATCTGGTCAAAGCCCCGGTCACAATGGTATTGAATAGCAATTAAACAGGTTCTGAGCGATGAGGTTGCGGTTGACGCGTTGGTCAAGAACCAATATTCGCAGCACTTCAGCAGGGCGAACCACTTTAATCTTAATCGCCAAATGCAACTTGCGCCATCGAGCATGACGCGATGGCACAAGAGGCTGAAAGAAGCAGCAGATGCTGTTAAACAAAGTTTATCGATCTAATCACTGCTTGGCGGATCAGTAGGGCATTCCCCGTCTCTGCTAATCTCAACTTCTCGAAGCGCCCGATGCGACCCGATTGTCTGGTGGTATGGCAGGGGAGGAGAGCCGACTCTCCCCCCCTATGCCGTTCTTCTGTAATTAGCGACTATTCGGCGGCCATCTCTTCCTGTTCGCCTTCCATGCGCATCAGTTCCAGTTCGCGCTCTTCGGCTTCAATGGCGGCCGTAACCTCGCTCTGCACCTGCGCTGCCACCTCTTCCAGTTCGGCGGAGAGCTGGACGTTGCGGTAATACTCCATGCCGGTGCCAGCCGGGATGAGGCGTCCGACGATAACGTTCTCCTTGAGTCCACGCAGTGTATCTACAGATCCATTGATCGAAGCCTCTGTAAGGACGCGGGTGGTCTCCTGGAAGCTGGCCGCCGAGATGAAGCTGTCGGTGGACAGCGACGCCTTGGTGATACCCAGCAGCAAGGAACGCCCGATGGCCGGACGACCGCCCGTCATCAACACGCGCTGGTTCTCCTCGTTGAAGCGGAAGCGGTCGGTCTGCTGCTCAAGCAAGAAGTTCGAGTCGCCGATCTCCTCAATCTTGACCCAACGCAGCATCTGCCGCACGATGGTCTCGATGTGCTTGTCCGAGATGGACACGCCCTGCAAGCGATAGACTTCCTGAATCTCGTTGACGAGGTACATCTGCAAGGCACGTTCGCCAAGAACCTCGAGAATGTCGTGCGGATTACGTGGCCCATCAATGAGTGCGTCGCCTGCTCGCAGTCGCTCGCCCTCCTGTACGTTTACGTAAACTCCACGCGGAACGCTATACTCCTCTTCCTGCCCATTGTCTGCGGTAACGTAGACCTTGCGCTGGCCCTTGGCGACCTCGCCAAAGCGAACAACTCCGTCGATCTTGCTGATAATCGCCGGATCGCGTGGCTTACGGGCCTCAAAGAGCTCGACGACGCGCGGCAGACCCCCGGTGATGTCCTTGGTGCGCGTGGTTTCACGCGGGATTTTGGCCAGAATGTCGCCAGGGTAAAGATCGTCGCCATCAGCCACCATCAGGTGAGCGCGCGAAGGCATCAGGTAACGCTTGCTGACACCGTTGGACCCCTTGATGAGGATGGCAGGTTGGCGCTTCTCGTCGGTCGAATCGGCCACGACCAGACGGCTGAGACCAGTGACCTCGTCGACCTCGTCGTTGAGCGTAACGCCCTCCTGTAGATCCTTGAAGTGGACCGTGCCGGCAATCTCCGTCAGAAGGGAGAAGGTGTAGGGATCCCATTCGCCAAGGATGTCACCCTGCGCTACCTTGTTGCCCTCTTCGATCTTGAGCTTGGCGCCGTAGACGATTGCGTAACGCTCCTTCTCTCGGCCCTTGTCATCAATAATGGCGATCGAGCCGTTGCGATTCATTGCAATCAGGCTGCTGTCCTTGGAACGAACAGTGACCAGGTTGATGAAGCGCACGGTACCTGCGTTCTTGGCCTCAATGTGCGAGGCGTCGGAGACTCGGCTGGCGGTTCCGCCGATGTGGAAGGTACGCATGGTGAGTTGGGTTCCCGGCTCACCGATTGACTGCGCCGCAATGACGCCGACGGCTTCGCCCATCTCCACCATCTTGCCGGAGCCGAGATTGCGACCATAGCAGAGAATGCAGACGCCGCGCTTGGATTCACAGGTAAGAACGGAGCGGATTTTGACCCGCTCTATGCCAGCTGCCTGAATTGCGGAGGCGAGATCCTCGTCAATCTCCTGATTGATCTCGACAATGGTCTTGCCCTCATAGTCCTTCAGTTTTTCCAGCGAGACGCGCCCAATAATGCGGTCGCGCAGCGGTTCGATGACCTCACCCGCTTCGATGATCGGTGTGACGTAGATGCCTTCGACCGTGCCACAATCGTTCTCGGAGATGATGACGTCCTGAGCCACATCGACCAGACGACGCGTCAGATAACCCGAGTCGGCCGTCTTCAGTGCGGTGTCAGCCAATCCCTTGCGAGCGCCATGAGTCGAGATAAAGTACTGCAATACGGTGAGGCCTTCGCGGAAGTTCGCCGTGATAGGTGTTTCGATGATCTCGCCCGACGGCTTGGCCATCAATCCGCGCATGCCAGATAGCTGGCGGATCTGCTGCTTCGATCCTCTGGCGCCCGAGTCGGCCATAATGTAGATCGGGTTCATGGCTCCCTCTTTGTCGGCCTTCTTCATGTTTCCGAACATCTCATCGGCGACGCGCTCGGTAACGCCCGACCACATCTGGATGACCTTGTTAGAACGCTCGCCGTTGGTGATGGCGCCGTCCAGATACTGCTGCTGCATGGTGAGAACGGTCTTTTCGGCGTCGCGCACCAGCGAGTACTTCGACTCGGGAATGACCATGTCGTCCAGTCCAACCGACAACCCCGACCGCGTGGCGTAACGGTAGCCAAGATCCTTGATCTTGTCCAGCATCTTGACCGTGACTTCGAGACCTAGATTCAGATAGCAGTAGTTGACCAACTGCCCGATTCCCTTCTTCTTCAGCAGTCCGTTGACGTAAGGCATTCCCTCAGGCAGCGAATCATTGAAGATCGCGCGCCCGACGGTGGTCGAAATGAACTGTTTGTTGAAGTGAACCACCTCGGTATGGTTCAAATCCTGATCGTCGTAGGCAGTGGTCATATCCAACACCGGGCCGGTGTAGCGCAGACGAACCGGAGTCAGCGTCTCGACCTGCTTAGCCTCGAGCGCCATCAACACCTCTTCGATATTGGCGAAGACGCGTCCCTCGCCGATAGCGTTGACCTTCGCCTTGGTCAGATAGTAGATGCCGAGGACGAGATCCTGCGTCGGCACAGTGATCGGTTGGCCGCTGGCTGGCGACAGAATGTTATGCGAAGCTAGCATCAGCACCGAGGCCTCGATCTGCGCCTCCGGCGACAGAGGAATGTGCACGGCCATCTGATCGCCGTCAAAGTCGGCATTGAACGCGGTGCAGACCAGCGGATGAATCTTGATCGCCTTGCCCTCGACCAACACCGGCTCGAATGCCTGAATGCCCAGTCTGTGAAGAGTCGGAGCGCGGTTCAGTAGAATCGGATGATCCTTGATGACCTCTTCTAGGATGTCCCAGACGATAGGGTCCTGCATCTCCACCATCTCTTTGGCTTGCTTGATGGTGGTGCAATGGCCTGTCTGTTCCAAGCGATGATAGATGAAGGGCTTGAAGAGTTCGAGCGCCATTTTCTTGGGTAGACCGCACTGGTGCAGCTTCAGCTCCGGCCCAACCACGATCACCGAACGGCCTGAGTAGTCCACGCGCTTGCCGAGAAGATTCTGACGGAAGCGGCCTTGCTTGCCCTTCAGAGTATCGGAGAGCGACTTCAACGGGCGATTGTTGGCACCGCGCAGGACGCGTCCACGACGACCGTTGTCGAACAACGCATCGACCGCCTCCTGCAACATGCGCTTTTCGTTGCGCACGATTACCTCGGGCGCGTGCAGGTCCATCAGCTTCTTCAACCGGTTGTTGCGGTTGATTACACGACGGTAGAGGTCGTTCAAGTCGGAGGTGGCGAAACGTCCGCCATCCAGTGGAACCAACGGGCGAAGCTCCGGTGGAATCACCGGGATCACGTCGAGAATCATCCACTGCGGCTTGTTGTCGGACTTGCGGAATGCCTCGACGATCTTCAGTCGCTTGGAGTACTTCAACTTCTTCTGTATCGATGTCTCGGTCTTCATGCGCTCACGCAGCTCGATCGATAGCTCGTTGACATCAACACGCTTCAGCAGTTCCTTGATGGCCTCTGCGCCCATCATAGCCTTGAAGCCACTTGGGCGATACTGATCGTCCAACTCGCGGAACTTGGTCTCGTCCTTGATGACCTCGCGCTCCTTGACCGGCGCGTCGCCCGGATCGATCACGACGTACGACTCGAAGTACAGCACAGCCTCAAGCTCGCGCAGGCTGATGTCCAGCAGGTGGCCAATGCGGCTGGGCAGTCCCTTGAAGAACCATACATGCGAGCAAGGGCTGGCCAACTCAATGTGGCCGAGCCGCTCGCGACGAACCTTCGACAGCGTCACCTCGACCCCGCACTTGTCGCAGATCACTCCGCGATGCTTCATGCGCTTGTACTTGCCGCAAAGACACTCCCAGTCGGTGATGGGACCAAAGATGCGCGCGCAGAAGAGCCCATCGCGCTCCGGCTTGAAGGTGCGGTAGTTGATCGTCTCCGGCTTGGTGACTTCGCCATGCGACCAGGAGCGAATCTTCTCCGGGCTGGCGAGTTGGATCTTGATGGCGTCAAAGTCGACTATGGGTCCGAGAAGTTCAAATGGACTGGAGCGAAACATGATTTACATCTCCGTGGGCAGCGAGCTGGCTGCGGTTGTTCTTGCATTTCTCACGATGACTCGAGGCGCATCGCGATGCCTCTGGTTCTAGTGCTGTAGCTTATCTATCGATTGTGGTCTTGCTCAAAGATCGTGCTGTTGCGAAGTTCAATTGCCATCTGCTAAATCAAGTGTTACGAAACTTATCTGTTGTATTGCGAGAGGGGAGACGAATACAACGCTTCGTCTTCCCCTCCCCGCTTGCATTATTCCGTAATGGCGAGCGTCGGCAGTCCGAACGTCTTTTTCTCCTGATCGGCGAGCTTGATGAGCTCGACGTCGAGGCACAGCGACTGTAGTTCGCGGATCAACACGTTGAACGATTCCGGCACGCCGGGTTCGATCGCCGCCTCGCCCTTGACGATGGCTTCGTAGATCTTGGTTCGACCGAAGACATCGTCGGACTTAGCCGTCAACAGCTCTTGCAGAATGTAGGCAGCACCATAAGCCTCCAACGCCCACACCTCCATCTCGCCGAAGCGCTGACCACCAAACTGCGCCTTGCCGCCCAGCGGCTGTTGTGTAATCAAGCTGTACGGCCCGATGGAGCGAGCGTGAATCTTGTCGTCGACCAAGTGGCTCAGCTTCAGCATGTAGATATAACCAACCGTCGCGGGCTGTTCGAACGGCTCACCCAGCATTCCGTCGAAGAGCTGCGTCTTGCCCGAGCTTGGCAACCCGGCCGCCTTCAACAGCGCCTTGATCTCGCTCTCGCGCGCGCCGTCGAAGACTGCCGTACCGAACCAGATGCCACGCTTCATTCCAGCGGCGACTCGCAAAGTCTGCTCGTCGTCAAGGTCCAGAAGCTGGCTGAGCGCGGCAGTTCCGGCAAAGCGCGCTTTCAATAGTTCCCGCACTTCATTCGCCGAGTGCATCTGCGCGGCGGCCTCCGCGATCTGCTTGCCCAACTCGTGCGCGGCCCAGCCCAGATGCGTCTCCAGAATCTGCCCAACGTTCATACGAGAGGGAACGCCAAGCGGGTTCAGAACGATCTCGACCGGTGTTCCATCGGGAAGGTAAGGCATATCCTCCTCGGGTAGGATGCGCGAGACGACGCCCTTGTTGCCGTGTCGTCCAGCCATCTTGTCGCCCACCGACAGTCGCCGCTTCATGGCGATGTACACCTTGACCAGCTTGATGACGCCGGGAGAAAGTTCGTCTCCCTTCTGCATCTTCGCGACCTTGTCGTTAGTGATCTTGCGCAGTACGTCGATCTGCCGCGAGGTCATCTCCTCAATCTCGTCGATCTGCTCGTTGACGCGCGGGTCCTTGTCGGCGTAGCGAATCCGCTTCAGATTGCGTGTCGAGATCAGTTCAATGGTGTCGCGATCCAGGATGTCGCCCTTCGACAGCAGCTTCTTGTTGGTGCGTTCGTCGTGCAGATCGGCTA
>CAZPZL010000089.1:0-8759 GCA_964590925.1 uncultured Granulicella sp. | reverse complement strand
GCCTTTCTCGGGAATCGATCCGATCGCTGTGCTGGAGTTGCAGGGAATCATCTCCGAGCTGAAGAACAATAATATCGGCGTACTAATTACCGATCACAACGTGCGCGAGACTCTGTCGGTGACCGACCGGGCGTACATCATCAATGAGGGGAAGATCTTTCGCGCGGGAACTCCGGCGGAGTTGGGCCAGAACGCCGATGTGCGGCGCATCTATCTGGGGGATAAGTTCAGTCTGGATTAGGGCGGGATCGGCGGGAGATTGGTGTGGTTCCAGAGCAGGTCCGAAGGGCTGCATCTTCTGTGCTATTGCTTGCGTCTAAGTGCTTTACTGGATCTGCAAATGTTGTATGTTTTGCATACAACAAGGAATGAATTCGCCCCCTGCGAGAATTCTGCGCTGAGTGTAGACTGGGGCAAAGTCGTCCATTAGGGATTGATGCGCAGAAATGCTCTGGGGTAGGGTTGCTCAGCGCGCAGTCCGCAGAGTGATTGAGAGCGGCTAGATTTTGCAGGACGAGGGTGAGCAATTGTTACAGCCGAAGCTAAATTTACGCGTTTCGCAGCGCCAGATCCTGACTCCTGGATTGGTGCAGATGGTTAGCGTGCTGGCGCTGAACAAGCTGGAGTTGAAGGAGATGATCAACACTGAGATGGTGGAGAATCCGGTGTTGGAGGAGGTCGACGAGTCGGCGGTAACGATCGAGGAACTGGCGGGACGCGAAGGGGATCGTGAACGTTCGGTCGAGGAAGTTGCCAGCGACGCTGAGCGGGTGGAGAAGGACGCCAAGGACCCGTTCGACGAGATTGATTTTGGCAGCTACTTTCAGGATTATCTGGACCCGGGGTTTCGGACGACATCTAGCTTCGAGGAGTACGATCATCCTTCGTTCGAGAATTTTCTGTCGCAGCCAAGTACTCTGACTGACCATCTGGAGTGGCAATTGGGGTCGATGAACCTGTCGGAAGAGGTGCGCACGGCGACCGATCTGGTGGTTGGCAATCTCAATCCCGACGGCTACTTGACGGCGTCGGACGTGGAACTGGCGGACGCTCTAATTGAAGCACTGGGGCCAAGGCTCAGGCACGCGCACGCGCAGCCGATTCCCTTTGAGCATGGAACTAAGGAGCTTGGGGTCAGGGAGCTTGGAGCCAAGTCGAGTCTGGCGCAGGTGGTAGAGGCTGTGGACGGCGCGAGCGCGGAGGCATCGGACGAGCGGGCGGCGGCGTTGGTCTTGGTGCAACAGGCCTGCGCGATCGTCAACAATCTGGACCCGCTCGGAGTGGGTGCGCGCGACCTGCGCGAGTGCCTGATGATTCAGATTGCGGCGCAGCGTCGCGAGGCGTTGTTGGTGTTGAAGCGCGCCGACGCTCGGTCGCGTCATGGCGACCAAAGCGGTTTTGGAACAGAGGGCGCGCCTGCCTTGCGTCCGGTTTACCAGCAGGGTGCCGGCAACGGTGCGGCCTCTATCGGTGTCGCCATAAGTGCTGGCACGGTGGGCAGGGGAGTTGCCAGCAACGGCACAACCAGAGGAACGTCGCAGACTGGCGTGGCTGCGAATGAGAGCAACGGTGCGGCGAAGGCGGAAGCCGCCTGTCCGGGTGGCCCGGTCGATCTATTTGAGGTGGCAATACGAATCATTGCCAAACATCTACCCCTGTTGCAGAAAAAGGATATGCGGGAGCTGACGCGGTGTTGCGGATGCAGCACGGAGGAGGTTGCCGCTGCGGTGGAGCTGATTCGCACGCTCGATCCGCGGCCGGGGCAACGCTACAACGCGAGCGAGACGCGTTTGATTGAGCCGGATGTGGCGTTTGTCAAGCGCGACGACGAGTACGTCGTGGCAATGAACGAGGAGGATATGCCGACGCTGCGGTTGAGTCGCGCCTACCGCAAACTGCTGCGCGAGAAGAAGACAGAGAAGGACGTGCGCGAGTACGTCAAGGAGCGCTACAAATCGGCGATCCAGTTGCTGCGCAACATCGAGCAGAGGAAAAACACGATTCTGCGCACCTGCGAGGTGATTGTGCGCCGGCAGGCAGAGTTTCTGGAGCAGGGCGAACAAGGTCTGAAGCCGATGATGATCAAGGAGGTCGCCGAGGAGATAGGGGTGCATCCTTCGACCGTCAGCCGCGCCGTTGCCAACAAGTACGTGCATACGCCGCAGGGAGTCTACGAACTGCGATACTTTTTCAGTGAGGGCGTGAATGGGCCGGAGGGAGGCGACGTTCCGCTGGTGCTGCTGAAGCGTCGAGTGAAGAAGCTGATCGAGGACGAGGATCCGCGCAAACCGCTGACTGACGACCATCTTGCGGCGGAGTTGCAGAAGCAGGGAATCCGGGTAACACGCAGGACCGTGGCGAAGTACCGCGAAGATATGCAGATTCCAAGCACCCATCAGCGTCGGGTGCGATAAGCAGGATGCGAGCCTTGATCTCGGCATTACCCGCGCTGGTGTAGGACTTCTGGAGCGAGCAAAGGTAAATTGCTCCCCCCACCGAGTACGCTCAGAATACGGAATAACAAACATCATACATCTGCGTAATGACATATAGCCGTTGAAGTGTCGAGTGCGATGGATTACTTCGGATAAGATGAGTCGGTCATTGCGTTGAATTTGCTTGGGAAGCAGACGATGTTGACTACAGCAGTCGAGTGCTTCATAGTGTACGCACGATGTGAAGTGGAATGCATCTTAAAAGGCGTCATACACAGAACGCATAGCATCTAAATTAACCGAACGACTTAACCGAACGATGAGGTGAGCGGATGGTGATCGAATATACGGGAAGACAGACGGTGGTCACGCAAAAGTACAAGGATCTGGCAGAGTCGGGGCTGAAGCGGATCAAGAAGATTCTGGGCGAACAAGCGAGTGCAAAGGTGGTTCTGATCGTCGATAAGCACCGCAAGATCGCCGAGGTCACGGTGAAGTACGGCAGCCAGAGTATGGTCTCCAGTTGCGAGTCGGCAGAGATGACGACGGCTTTGCGCGATGCGCTGGCCAAGCTGGAGCAGCAGGCGATCCGACAGAATCAGAGAGATTCGACTATTCAACGTCACCCACGCGCGGCAGAGAGCAAGGCGGTGCTGGCAACGCTGGCCGAGTCGGTTGCGGTCGAGCCGGTCGGAGCCGAACTATAGCGCGACAATTCACCAGAGCAGCTTGTGATTTAAAGGGCGCGCTGTTCCATTTTGGAACAGCGCGCCGACTATTTGTGAGTAAGCCGAAGATGCGAAGTAGCGATCTGTGGCTTGTTTATGCTGTCTTGTAGTAAGTGCACAACAGAATCGCAATTTTCTGCGACCGAAAGGAAGAGGCCACATCTCTTAATAAGCGCAAATAAAGGGAATCCACTATTGTGAACCAACCAATCGATGGTTTTGAAATTGGTGTGTTTATAGTTGGCTGACCAATAGTGGCAGACCAATAGCCAAGGCGGTACATATGATTGATCGACGTGTTTTACTTTTCCTTCTGTGTCTGTTCTTGTATGGATTTACGGGTGTTTTGCACGCAGACTCTATTCTAGGTGTTGCGAGCGCATACAATCTGGTGGCTCTCGGTTATGGCAGCACTCCGGGCAAGATTAGTGTCAGCTCGGATGTGGGCGGACGAATTGCGGCAGCTGGAGAGGTCGTGAACGCGCCCGAGGTGGGGCAATCGCTGGTCTACGACAGCTTCGGTACGCTTGCGGCTGGCTACCTGGAGGTTGCCGATGGCGGCGTCGGCGGGCACACCAACGTTCAGGCGAATGGCTCGATCTATGCGCCGGGAGCTAGCAGCAGCCAGTTCAGCTTTAACTACGGCGGCACACTGGTGACCACGGGCGCCTCGCCGATCAACTTCGCCACACTTTCCAGTACCCTGGACGGGGAGAGCCTATATCTAGGCTCGCTTCTGTCGACCGGGCAGGTTCTGGTGCATGGTCAGGCAGGCTTTCCCAGCGGAGCGAATCCATCGTGGACGGTACTTTACGGGACCAGCTCGACTCTGAACATATTCGATATTACGGCGGCGCAACTGGCGAGCGTGAACAATCCACTTGACATTGACGTGCCCGCAGGTGCGACGGTCATCATCAATGTTGCGGGGAGCGCGGACACGTTGGGCGGAGCGATCTACATCAACGGGGTGCAGCCGTCGGAGACGAGCAATCTGGGCGCGGACGTAATCTTCAACTTCGACGACGCGTCCTCGGTCGCGCTCGACGGACAGTTCACTGCGTCGATGCTGGCTCCGTTTGCCGAGGTGACGGGCAACTCGTCGATCGACGGCACGATTATTGCGGCCGAGATCGTCGACGGCGGCGAGGTCCACAACGACGAGTTCGCCGGCAGCCTGCCGACTCCGCAGACGGCGTTGACTCCCGAGCCGGGAGGCTTGATTCTGCTTGGAACAGGAATGTTTGGCATCGCCTGCTTGACGCTTCTACGACGAAATTGGGGAATCGGACTCGTGGCGATTCCCGTGGAACGCGTTTGGGAAAAATAGCTTAGCCGGTGGTGGATAACGCGGCAGTATTGTTTGCAAATGCCTTGGCGTAGGCAGAATGAATGTGTTGGTGGGGATGGGAAGACCGCTCGCGTCGAAGCTGTAATTGGATTACATCGTACATAATACGGGCGAATTCAAACATTTTTTGGCGGTTGGCTCTTCCTGCTGACCGCGTTTTTTGTTTGTCGCTAAATGGTTTTGCCGATATGCCGATAGAAGAGGCAGGAGACTGAGCATGAGCAGCGCCAATACAGTGAATGGAGCGGGCGGGGTGGAGCGCGAGATGCGTTCAGACTCTGGGATACCGGAGCCGTTCGACGTGCAGGGCGCGCGGGAAACTGCGAGGAGTGCAGCGCATGGCGAACTGGGAAAGGGTGAATTGAACAATATTGAGGGCTGGCTGGAGGCGTTGCCACTGGGGGCTTTCTTCGAGCAGGGAGAGGAGATTGTAGCGGCCAACGAGCTTGCGCGGAAACTCCTCGGCAGCAGTGAGAGCGTTCCGGTCGACCAGGTCTTTATAGGGGCCTTTCCTTCTGCTGGTTTGCGGCGTCTTGCCGGTGCTGCGCCGTCTGCGGGTGACTATCCGGCCCGGGGCACTGAGTGCCGGCAGCGCTTCGAGTGTCTACTGTCTCCGCTAAATGGCATGGCTATCATGGTTACGGGTGCAGTTCAGCCGTGCGAGGCCGCCGGACCAGGGGGGAGGCTGGTGCTGGTGATGGAGCCGCTGCAAGGCGCGGCGGAGGATTCAGTGTGTGCTGGTGGCGGAGGCTCGACTTTTCTGGAGGAGCTGTTCGATTCGGCGCCAGAGGCGATGGTCATCATTCAGCAGGATCGGATTCTGCGCGTCAATCGGGAGTTTGAGCGAATGTTCGGCTATACCGGATCGGCCTGCGTTGGCGGATCGCTGCTGGAACTGGTGGTTCCGGAGGGACGATACCACGAGAATGAGATGCTGTTGCACATGGTCGAGGTCGAGGGACGGGGGACGATGGAGTCGGTGCGCCGCGGACGCTCCGGCCGGGAGCTGGATGTGTCAATCACTGTGGCGCGGGTGAGTTTGGGCGCGGGGCGGTCGGGACTCTCAGTGACTTATCGCGACATCCATCAGGAGAAAGAGATGAAAGCCAAGTTGCAGCATACGGCGCTGCACGATCCACTGACGGGACTGGCCAATCGCGTTCTCTTTATGGATCGTCTGACACTGACCATGGCGCGGCTGCGACGCAGGCCGGACCGGAACTTTGCCGTGGTATTTCTGGATCTCGATCACTTCAAACAGGTCAACGACACCTTGGGACACTCGGCTGGTGACACGCTTTTGCTCACCGTCAGTGCGCGGCTGCGCACCTGTTTGCGACCACAGGACACGGTGGCGCGCTTTGGCGGAGATGAGTTTGCGCTGATCGTAGACGAGGTTGGATGCCGCGAGGACATCGAAAGCATGGCTGATCGGATACAGAGTGACCTACTGCAGCCGGTCGAGATTACGGATGCAGGAGCGGTTCACATCTCGGCCAGCATTGGCATAGCTCTGGGGTCGCTTGCGTACAAGGACGTCGAGGAGATTCTGCGTGATGCGGACGCCGCCATGTACCGTGCCAAGGAAAACGGAAAGGCGCGCTACGAATTCTTCGATTCGGAGAAGATGGCACAGATAACGCTGGAAACACCGTTGCCAGAACGAGACGCAGCGCAGGCGGCGTAAGCAAGCAAGTGAATTGGGCGCGCGTTTGATGCTAGGATTTCAACATGGCGACCAAGCGCACGGTGGCGGGTAAGATTGCGGCAAGGGCAGCAAAGCTGGCGTATGCCCCGAGCGACCATGGCGAGAATCGCGAGTTGGTGATCCTGACCGGGATGTCGGGATCAGGTAAAGGTTCAGCGCTGAAGGCGTTCGAGGATCTTGGCTACTACTCGGTGGACAACCTGCCGTTGGAGTTGGTGCCGCGCTTCGCAGATCTGGTGAGCCAGTCGGCGGAAATTGTGCGCGCAACGCTGGTGGTGGACGTGCGCGAAGGAATGCGGTTGGAGAGCTTTCCTGCGATTCTTAAGCAGGTGCGCAAGGTTCTACCTACGCGCGTGGTCTTTCTGGAGGCCAATGAAGAGTCCCTGGTTCGGCGCTTCTCCGAGACGCGACGACCGCACCCGATGGGCCGCGACGAGACGGTGGTCCACGGTATTCGCGCCGAGCGCAAGCGGCTGGATCTGGTGCGCAACGTCGCCGACATGGTCCTCGACACAACCAAGTTCAACGTACATGAGCTACGCGCACACATCAACGCGCAGTTCGAGCGCGCCGCAGGAGAGCGCGGCTTGACAATCTCTTCAACCAGCTTCGGCTTCAAAAACGGTGTGCCCTCTGACGCTGATCTGGTCTTTGACGTGCGCTTTCTGCCCAACCCGCACTTTGTGCCGGAGTTCCGCAAGCTGACGGGACGCAATCCCAAGGTGGCAAAGTACATTCGGCAGTTCCCGCAGACCAAAGAGTTTCTGGACAAAGTCACCGACCTGCTGAAGTTCCTGCTGCCTCACTACATTGAAGAGGGCAAAAGTTACCTGACGGTGGCTTTCGGATGTACGGGAGGACAGCACCGCTCAGTGTTTATCGCCGAAGCGATGCAGAAGCGGCTGGAGGCGATGGGTTATCGCGTGAAGACGGCGCACAGGGATATGCCGAGATGAGCATTTGGCGCTGGTATATTAGCTCGCTGGCTTTACGCTGATTTCATCGTTGCTGAAATGTCCCTCAATCAGTGGCAAGGCACTGTCGCACGGAGTAGGTTTTCATCACGGAATAACCTGCAACATGACCACGGCGGAGTGTTGTAGCGCGTTGCCTGTGCTGCCGGTTGTGGTACCCGTGACCGTTAGTAAATAGATAGGCGCGTTGACGGACTCCGGCGCAGTATTCGTGCGAGCGGCGCAGCCGGTAGTGAGCGTCGTGAGCAGAATGTACGACGCAACTGCGAAGGCCAAAGCTCCGCAGTACCTGATCCGCCGCGAACGGCGTGCAAGGCCGATGGTTGGTAGAAGTAGAATTGCCAGCAGAGTCCGCAGGCAGGAACCGCTCGAATCTGGCCGTGCCCACCGATTCGTCGCCGCCAGCGGCGTCTGGATCGTCATCGTGAAGCTGGTCACTGCACCGCCCGGTGGAATGTACGATGGATTGATCGACGCGGTTGAGCCGGCCGGAACGCCGCTGACGGCCAGCGTGATTGGGCTAGAGATTGACGCCCCCGATAGCCCCACCGAGAAGCTGTACGTCGCCGAGCCGCCCTGCGGGATCGACTGTGAGGTTGTGCCTGCGACTGCCAACGTAAAGTCCGCGTCCGCGGCCACCGCAACCAGTTCTGTCGCCGAACTGCTGGGCAGAAAGTTCGTGTCGCCGGCGTAGTTTGCGCTCAGGTTGTGCGTGCCCAGCGCCAGCGAGTTGGTGGTGAACGTCGCCGCGCCCGCCGTCAGCGTTAGCGTGGAGAGCGCTGTCGAGCCATCCAGTAGCGTTACCGAACCGGTCGGAACGCCGCTGGTGGTGCTGGTGGCCGTGACGGTCAACGTAACCGGAACTCCGACGCTGCTGCTGTTGGTTGAGGTTGAAAGTCCGGTCAGCGTAGGTGTCTGCGTGATGCTTAGATCGACGACAGTCGTACTATTCGCCAGCGTGTAGTCGCCCGCCGCCGTGCCAGTGAGCGTTGTTGCGGTGATGGGATAAAGCCCGACAGGGGATAATGCCGCAGCTGTCGAGATGTAGTCCGCCGCTACCTTGCCTGCGTCCTGCGTCAGAACGCCCGTAAGCGTTCCGTTGAATGTGGGCAGTGCCTGTCCGTAGAGGATTGACGCGGGGTTGGGCGTGGCGATGACGGCCAGCGGCGTCACCGTCATTGCCAGCGCGGAGGACTGCGCCGCCGCGTGCGTCGCATCGCCTGCGTAGGTGGCGACGATGCTGTGTGCGCCCGCCGCCAGTGCGGCGGTGCTATAGCTCGCCACATTCGAGCTGAGCGCGGACGTGCCCAGCGTTGTCTGCGTTCCGCCGCTTGTGTCGAGGAAGGTCACGCTGCCGGTGGTTGTCGTCGCGGCCGTCAACGTTGCCGTCACTGAGCCGCTGCCGTAGGCGACGACCGACGAGCCAGCGAGCGAAAGCATGGTCCAAGAGGAGGAGGCTCCAAGCCCTGCGATAGTATAAATGTTCGGCCCTGGTGCGGGCATTGCGTCAAGCTGGCGAATGCGCTGGTTGTTGCTGTCTGCCAGCGTCAACAGTCCGCCGGG